>JAEZEM010000236.1 GCA_023417745.1 Pseudomonadota bacterium | reverse complement strand
CGGGCCGCCTCGGCGTCGCACTCCAGGCTCGCCCGGCCCGACAGCCGCAGCCCCACGGGAAAGGGCCGGTCCGGGCAGACGGCGGCGGCCACGGCCGGGGCGTGGTCCCACAGCCCTTGGCAAATTTTGCCAAAGCTCTCGCCAGGATGGATATTGGTGCAATAGGTGACAGGTTCCATGGCTGCTCTCTCCCCAACTGGGGGGTCCGGGGGCCCCAGGCCCCCGGCCGCCGGAGGCTTCTTTATCCCCTCGCCGCCAGTTCGGCGCGGGCGGCTTCGAGTTGGGGCGCATCGACGGCGTGGACTTCGATGCGCTGGCCAAGGCCGGTCAGCATGGACAGATGGAGCCGGCCGCCCAGGTGTTCGCGAAAGGCTTCGATGGCGGCGGCCATGTCCAGTTCGGCCAGGGCCGGATGCCACACGGCCAGTCCCAGGGCGTCGAGCAGGGCCAGCGCCTGCTCGGCCTCGGCCCGGGAGAGCAGGCCGGTGCGGCAGGAATAGAGGGTGTCGAGCGCGATGCCCACGGCCACGGCCTCGCCGTGGCGCAGCTCGCCCCGGGTTGCTTCTTCCAGGGCATGGGCCGACCAGTGGCCGAAATCCAGCGGCCGGGCCGAGCCGAGTTCGAAGGGGTCGCCGCCGCCGGCGATATGCTGCAGATGGGCTTCGGCGCAGCGCACGTTGGCTTCGAAAAGCGCCTCGTCGTCGCCGGCCGCGAGCTTTGGGGCCAGCTCGACCAGACGGGCGAAAAAGAGCGGATCGCGCACCAGGGCGACCTTGACCGCCTCGGCCAGGCCGGCCAGCACGTCGCGGCGCGGCAGCGTGGCCAGCAGGGCATGGTCGTTGACCACGGCATAGGGCGGGGCGAAGGCGCCGATGTAGTTCTTGCGGCCAAAATAGTTGATGCCGTTTTTGACGCCCACGCCGGCGTCGTTCTGGGCCAGGACGGTTGTGGGCATGCGGATGAGCCGCACGCCCCGGTGGGCGGTGGCCGCGCCGAAGCCGGCGGCGTCGAGAAAGGCCCCGCCGCCGATGGCCAGCACGAAGGACTGGCGGCACAGCTTGCCCCGGAAGGTCAGTTCCCACACGGCCTGGGTCACGGTGAAGTCGGCCTTGGCCGCCTCGCCGCCGGGCAGGACGAGCGGCGCTTCGACGAGGCGCATGATGTCGGCGTGGGCGGCGGCATAGGCCATGACCCGGCCGGGCAGGCCGGGGTCGGCGTCGACCAGGCCGGCGTCGCAGACCACGCCGACCTTGTGCGGCCCCGCTGCGGCCCGGGCCAGGATGTCGGTGAGGACGGGACTTGCCGGATCAAAGGCCTGGCGGGTGAAGACCACGGGGAAATCGAACGTGGGCGCGATATGCTGGGCAATGGCGACGGTCATGGAGCCTCATGGGGGACGCGCGGCGGCGCTCGTGTCGCGGCCACGAAAAGCGCCCATGGCGCTTCGCGGCCAACAGACTAAATTAATTAATTTTTCCTAAAAAATACTATTGTATTTTTCAAGGGACGCGGCGCGGGCCGGCGCGGGTTGCAAATGTCCGGCCCGTATACCCGTATTATTCACTTTTTTCCAGGGGGGCGGCCGCGGCGTCCAGGACACCGACCCGGGCCAGGGCTTCGTAGAGCACCACCGAGGCGGCGTTGGCCACGTTGAGGCTGCGTACCTGGCCCCAGATGGGGATGGTGACCAGCCGGTGGGCGGCGGCCAGCACTTCTTCGGACAGGCCGCTGGATTCCGTGCCGAATAGCAGGATGTCGTCGGCCTTAAAGGGGAACCGGTGATGGGGCAAGGCGGCGTGGCCCCGGTTGCCGGCGGTGGCGGCCACCAGACGCCGGCCGGCCCGGGCGGCGGCGAAGGACGGGAAATCCTCCCAGACCGTCAGGTTCACGTGGGGCCAGTAGTCGAGGCCGGCCCGCTTGAGGTAGCGGTCGGCCAGGGAGAAGCCCAGGGGGTTGACGAAATGCAGCGGCGTTTGCGTGGCGGCGCACAGCCGGGCCACGCTGCCGGCGTTCTGGGGAATCTCCGGGGCGACCAGGACGAGTTCTATCACGCCGTCTCCCGGGTGTAGGGGACGTCTTTGCGGTAGACCGTGCCCTGGAAGCTGGCGATGACTTCGTCCATGTCGTTGCTGATGGTCACGGTGTAGGTGGCCATCTTGTTGCCCAGGGAGATTTCCACGGCCTCGGCGTAGAGGGTGGAACCCAGGCCGGCCTTGACGTAGGAAATGGAGGCGGCCACGGCCAGGCTCAGCTTGCCGTGGGAGTTGGAGGCCACGGCAAAGGCCAGGTCGGCCAGGCTGAAGATCGCGCCGCCGTGGGCCACGCCGGCCCCGTTGCGATGGTCTTCGGTGAGGTCCATGGCCGTTTTGGCGTAGCCGGGCCGGGCCTCGACGATGCGGATGCCAAGCATCTGGGCGAACCGGTCGCGGTCGAGAAACCACTGCATGTCCATGGGAAACGCTCCTTTGCCCGCTGTCCGGGCAGGCCAAACCCGGGGATGGAACGCCGGGGCGGCGGATTTGTCAAGCCGGGCGTTTGGGGCTATACGGGGCCAGCCCTTTGAGGGGGAATTCGCCATGCTGCGTCACGTCATTGGCTGGCCGCGCCATAGGCCGCAAAACCGGCCGTGGGCCATGTACTTGGCCGCGGCCTTAGTCGCGTTGTGTCTGGCGGCGATGCTCGGCGCGCCGGCCCTGGCCGCGCCGCCGGGTCCGGCCGACCTGTCGCGCTTCATCGAGACGGCCCGGGTCGCCATCGCCGGGTTTGAGAAGACCATCGTGTCCTATGACGCGGAGATGCGCTCGCTGACCGGCAACGACCCGGCCTCGGTCCGGCGCCGCGAGGAAATCCGCATCATCAAGCAGCATTACGTTCGGGAAATCGAGAGCCTCAAGGCGAAGATCGTCGATGATTACAAAAAAATCCAGGAATTCAAGGCTCGTGGCATTCAATAGCGACATGCCGGCGGGCCAAAACAAAAACGCCTCGCTTTCGCGAGGCGTTTCGGATGGTTCGGTGGTGGGCGATCGGGGATTTGAACCCCGGACTTCCACCGTGTGAAGATGGCACTCTAACCGCTGAGTTAATCGCCCGTCGAAGAATGTACGTGGGACCCCCTCCCCTGGCAAGCATTATTTTGCAAAATGCCAAAAAAAACGACGGACGCCCAGCGGATAAAACAACAACACACTGAAAACAAAGGACAAACCAAGACATGCGACTGCTCGTGACCGGAGGCTGCGGCTTCATCGGCTCCAACTTCATCCGCGACATGCTCACCCGCCACGAAG
>JAEZEM010000227.1 GCA_023417745.1 Pseudomonadota bacterium | reverse complement strand
CCGCCGGAGGCATCTTCTCTCCTCTTCTCTCCCCTCCCCGTTATCCCTCAGCCACGAACCAGTCAGCGCCGCTCTCCGGCTGCACCAGCGAGGCCGGCACGGTCGGGTCTGGTCCGGCCAGGGCTTTGGCCAGGGGCGTTTCCTTGCCTTTGGCCGCGACCAGGAAGGCCACGCGGCGGGCGGCGTTTAAAAGCGGCAGGGTAAACGTCAGGCGGGGCACGGCCGGTTTGGCCGTGGTCGGCGGCGGCGCGGCGGCCACCAGCCGTTTTGTTTCACCAAGGACGGGGCTGCCTGGAAAGAGCGAAGCGGTATGTCCGTCCGGCCCCATGCCGAGCAGGATCAGGTCGAAGCGGGGCACGGCCTCGCCTGGTCGGCCGATAGCGGCGCGCACTTCGGCCTCGTAGGCGGCCCCCGCCGCTTCGGGCGGCGTCAGCTGCACGGGCATGGGTCGGATATTGGCGGCCGGCGCGGCGATCTTGTCAAAGAGCACCCGGCGCACCGTGCTGAAGGTGTTTTCGGGATCGTCCCAGGGGACGAGGCGCTCGTCGCCGAAGAACAAGAGCGCGTCGTCCCAGGCGATGCCCAGTCCCCGGGCGGCCAGGGCGGCGTATAGCGGCAGCGGCGTGCTGCCGCCGGACAGGGCCAGGGAGAAGCGCCCCCGGGCGGCCACGGCCTCGATGGCCAGTTCGGCCATGAAGACATAGGCCGCCTCGGTCAGGGCGGCGGCGTCGGTGAAGCGGCGCGCCCGGGCGGTCATGGCACGAGTCCATGGGCCGTGAAGAACCGGCTGGCCTCCTGCGGTCCCCAGGCGCCGGATTTGTAGAGGAACAGCCGGTCGGCTGAGGGCTTTTCCAGCAAGGGGGTCAGGAACTTCCAACACAGTTCCACCCCGTCCTGACGCCAGAAGAGCGTCTGGTCGCCGAGCATGCAGTCGAGCAGCACCTTGGCGTAGGCGGTGAGCGCCGCGCCGGTGTAGCCCTGGTAGTAGTTGAAGTTCATGGTCACCGAGCGCAGGCACATGGGGCCGGGGGCCTTGGCCTGGAAGGTCAGGCTGACCTGCTCGTCGGGCTGGATGCGCAGGATGAGCCGGTTGGCCTCGATGTGGTCGCCGAACAGTTCCCGGAACATGGAAAAGGGCACGGGCTTGAACTGCACGGCGATTTCCGTGCGTTTTTCCGGCAGCCGTTTGCCCGAGACGAGGTAGAAGGGCACGCCCTGCCAACGCCAGTTGTCGAGATAAACGCGCATGGCGGCAAAGGTCGGGGTGGTGGAGTCGCCGGGCACGCCTTCCTCGTCGAGGTAGGACGGGGCGCGTTTGCCGTCGACCATGCCCGAGGCGTACTGGCCCAGGATGCAGTGTTCGGCCACGTCCTTGTCGCTGAACGGTCGCAGCGCCCGGAACACCTTGGTTTTTTCGTCGCGCACCAGATCGGCCTCGAACAGCGACGGGGCTTCAATGGCGCATAGCGACAACAGCTGCATCATGTGGTTCTGGAACATGTCGCGCAGCACGCCGAAGTGGTCGTAGTAGGAGGCCCGGTGGCCGACGCCGATGGATTCGGCGGCCAGGATGCTCACGTAATTGACGTAGCGCCGGTTCCAGATGGGTTCGAAGATGGCGTTGGCGAACCGCAGCATGAGGATGTTCTGCACGGTCTCCTTGGCCAGATAATGGTCGATGCGGAATATCTGATGCTCGGCGAACCGGGTGTGCAGGGCTTTTTCCAGCACCCTGGCCGTTTCCAGGTCGCGCCCGAAGGGCTTTTCGATGACCAGCCGGGAGTAGCCGCCGGTCTCCTCGGCCAGACCCGCGCCGGCCAGGTTGACGGCGATGTCCTCGTAAACCGTGGGCGGCACGGCCAGGTAGAAGATGCGATTCCCGCCGAGGTTGCGTTCCTTTCCCAGGTCGTCGAGGAAGCCGGCCAGGGCGGTGAACGAGGCCGGATCGTCGTAATGGACTTGCTTGTAGGTGAAGCGCGGGGCCATGGCCGCCCAGGCGTCGTTGCCGCAGTCGCCGAATTCCTTGGCGGCCTCGCGCATGCGCTCCCGGAAGGCGTCGTCGGTGAGTTCCGTGCGGCTGGCCCCGACCACGGCGAAGTTGTCGGGCAGGTGCCCGCCGGCGCACAGTGCGGTCAGGGCCGGCAGGAGCATCCGGGCGGTCAGGTCGCCGGTGGCCCCGAAGATGACCAGGGTAAAGGGCGCGTCCACGGCGTCGAAGCGGCAGGCGTCGGCCGAAGGGGTGGAGGTGGTGCGGCCCAGGACCACCTCGGCCTGGGCCGCGTCGCTGTCGTTAGTCATGGCCGTCCTGCCTTTTGACGGCGTGGCCGCCGAACTGGTTGCGCAGAGCGGCCAGCACCCGGTCCTGGAAGGCGTTGGGCTGGCGCGAGCGGAAACGCTCGAACAGCGAGGCGGTGATGACCGGGGCGGACACGGCGTTTTCCACGGCCTGGTTGACGGTCCAGCGGCCTTCGCCGGAATCGTCCACGTAGGCTTTGAGCGACTCCAGGCGCGGGTCGGCGGCAAAGGCGCGCTGGGCCAGTTCGAGCAGCCAGGAGCGCACCACCGAGCCGTGGTTCCACAAGTCGCAGATGGCCGTGAAGTCGAGCTTTTCGCCGAACTGCGAGGCGGCCAGGATCTCAAATCCCTCGGCGTAGGCCTGCATCATGCCGTACTCGATGCCGTTGTGGACCATCTTGACGTAATGGCCGGAGCCCACCGGACCGGTGTGCAGGTTGCCGCCGGGGCCGGTCAGCACGTCCAGGTAGGGTTTGAGCACGGCGGCCACCTCGGGTTCGGCCCCGATCATGATGCAGTAGCCTTCGGCCAGACCCCAGATGCCGCCGGACACGCCGGCGTCGCAGTAGCGCACGCCGACTTTGGCGGCGGCTTCGTGGCGGCGCAGGTCGTCGCGGAAAAAGGTGTTGCCGCCGTCGATCAGAATGTCGCCCGGGGAGAGCAGGGGCAGCAGTTCGTCGATGTGTTCGTCGGTGGCCGCGCCGGCCGGCAGCATGAGCCAGACGAGGCGCGGCGCGGGCAGGGCGGCCACGAGCTCGGGGATGGAGTCCACCGCCCGGGCGCTGCCCCCTTCCTCGGCGGCGAAGTCATGGGCTTTTTGCACGGTGCGGTTGTAGGCGGTCACGGCGACGCCGCCCCGGGCCAGTCGTCTGGCCATGTTGAGGCCCATGCGTCCAAGGCCGACCATAGCGATGTTCATGGCGTGACTCCTTACGAGTGGTTTGGCCCGGACGGGGCCGGTTGCGCGCCTTTTGGGGCGCGTTTTCGCCGCACGGCGGCCACGGCGCGCCGGGCGATCAGGGGAAAGACGCCGAGCAGGGCAAAGGACACGAGCAGCCCTGGCGAGACGATGCCGGACAACGAGGTCAGCTCGCCGAGCTGGGTTCCGGCGTTGACGTAGACCGCCGTGCCCGGAAGCATGCCGATCTGGGAAACGAGGTAGAAGGTGGACAAGGGCACGGCCGTCAGTCCCATGACGGCGTTGACCACGAAAAAGGGAAAGAGGGGCACCAGGCGCAGGGTGAACAGGTAAAAGGCCCCTTCCCGGGCCAGGCCCGCGTCCACGGCGGCCAGCCTTGGCCCCAGGCGCTTGGTGACGGCCTCGCGAAATAGCGTGCGGGACAGGGCGCAGGCCAGAGTCGCGCCGATGGTGCTGGCAAAGGAGACCAGGAAAAGCGTCGTCCAGAAGCCGAAGACGGCCGCGCCGCCCAGGGTCAGCACCGTGGCTCCGGGCAGGCTCAGGGCAGCCACCAGCACGTAGAGCAGGAAATAGCCGGCGGCAAAGGTCAACGGCGCGGCGGCCCGGGCTTCGGTGAGGGCCTGCCGGGATTCCTTGAGCGCCTCCAGGGTGAGATGCTTGTGCAGCCCCAGGCCGAAAAAGGCGGCGACGAGGGCCACGGCCAGGACGGCCAGGAGCAGTTTGCGGCTACGTCCGGACATGATGCTTCCTTATGAATTGCGGGCGATGTAGGCGTCGGCGTCGAATTTGCGGCGACAGCCCCGTTCGTTCATGTAGCGTATCTGGCCAAAGACCGGCCGGTTGGCCCAGGGTCGGTCGTGGAGGCCGCCCACGGACCACAGCACGCCGACCACGCCGTTGGGGTCGCGACCGTCCAGGGCGTAGCGGTCATTGAGGGTCAGGGCCGTGTCCAGGGCCTGGCGCGGCGAGGGCGACCATTCGAGGATCTTCTTGGCCCAATACATGCGCATGTAGCCGTGGATGCGGCCCGTGGCGACCAGTTCGCGTTGGGCGGCGTTCCACAGGGCCTCGCCCGTGGCGGCGGCCTCGAACTGGGCCGGCGTGTAGAGGTGTTCCCGCTCGTCGCCCGCATGGGCGTCCAGGGTTTTTCGGGCCCAGTCGGGCAGGGCGTCGTAGCGGTCGTAGTGGGGCGTATAGTGGCAGTAGTTGTCGGACAGCTCGCGGCGTACGATGAGCTCTTCGAGATAGGCGTCGACGTCGGCGGCATGGCCTCCCCGGGCGGCCAGCACCTCCAGGGCGGCGCGCTGGGGGGCAAGCTGGCCGAAGTGGAAATAGGGCGACAGGCCCGAGACGGCCTCGGCGTTGGGGTCGTTGCGGCGTGCGGCGTAGCCGGGCAGGCGCTCGGCCGCAAACGCGTCCAGGGCGGCCCGGCCGGCGGCCGGGCCGGGGACGATGCCCGGGACCGGGCCGGGCCTGGCGTCCACGGTGAGGCTCGCTCGGGCCGCGCCCCAGTCCACGGGCGGCGTGGCGACCAGGGCGACATCGGGAAAAGTCGGTAATTCGGGGAAGGGCTCCAGGAATTCCTGGAGCCGCTGGTGGATTTTCGGGCGAAAGGTGGCGGCGGCGTATTCCCGGCGCGGCGAGGCGGCAAAGCAGGGCACGACGTTGTGGGCGTCGACTTCGAGCAGCGCCCCGGCGTACGCCTCAGCCACGGCGCGTTTCCAGGCGATTTTGAGGCGCAGGGGATCGAAGTCCGTGACGCACGCGCCAGCCTCAAGTTCGCCCAGGAACCGGGGCGCCACAGCGGCCGGATCGCCCAGGAGCAGGTGAAAGGGGACGCCGCGCGCCCGAAGGGCGGCCTCGGTTTCGGCCAGGCCGTGCAGCAGAAAATCGTAGTGGCGAAGGCTGGCTCCCGGAAAGCCCGGGGTCAGGGCAAAGGCGACATGCAGCGGCGCGTCGGTTGCCCGGGCCAGATCGGCGGCGGCGAGCAGGGCCCAGTTGTCTTCGGCCCTCTGGTCGCGGCTCATCCAATAAACGACCGGCCCGGCGAGGCGGGGCTTGTCGGACAGCGGTCGGACGCGGGCGGGATGGACCAGCATCCTTCACTTGTAGGCGGTCAGGGGGGCGGTTGCAACTGTCGTGGCGACCTCAGGGGCCGGTTCGCGGCGGAGCGTGAGGCCGGCCGGGGACCATGCCTCGGCCCACCCTTTGCCGCGGTTCGTGCCGCTTCCTTGGGAAGGCCCGATGCCCTTTTACGGGCAACAAGCGCAAAACCACGAATTTTCTTAAAAAATACGAAGTATTTTTTAAGGGGCGCGCCGCTAGGAGCCGGCCTTCACCTCGTCCCAGAGGGCGTTCTTGGCGGCCATGTCCAGAGCGTCGAGGTCCAGCTCCCGGGCGGCGGCCAGCTTCTCCATGGCCTTGTAGCGGACAAGGAACTTGGAGACGGCCCCGTCCAGACAGGCGTTGGCCTTAAGCCCCAGGCGGCGGC
Source organism: Pseudomonadota bacterium (assembly GCA_023417745.1). Taxonomy (GTDB): domain Bacteria; phylum Desulfobacterota; class Desulfovibrionia; order Desulfovibrionales; family Desulfovibrionaceae; genus Solidesulfovibrio. The sequence continues at coordinate 2,779 of JAEZEM010000227.1, read as the reverse complement.
CGTATTCGGTCAGCGAAAACAGGTAGTCGCCGAATTCCTCTTCCATGGCCGTCTGGTCGCCGGCGGCCACGGCCGCCTCGAACTCGGCCCGCTCGGCGGCAAGCGCCTTGGCCATGGCTTCGTCGCTCTCCCAGGTGAACCCGGCCCGAGCCGCCTTGGAATGGACGCGGTAGGCCTTTAAAAGCGGCGGCAGGCCCTTGGGCAAGGTGGCGTAAAGGCCGGTCTTTTCGGCTTTCTCGGCCCGCTTGATGCGCTCCCAGTTGCGCAGGAGCTCCTCGCGGTCCTTGATGTCGCAGTCGGCGAACACATGGGGATGGCGGCGGATCATCTTGGCGGCGGCCCCGTCAAAGGCCTGGGCCAGATCGAAATCGCCGCGCCGTTCGTGGAGGGTGGCGACAAAAAGCAGCAGGAACAGCACGTCGCCGAGCTCCTCGCCAACGCCGGCCACGTCGCCCGAGCGGATGCAGTCCACGAGTTCGAAGGCTTCCTCGATGATGTAGTCGCACAGCGTTTCCGGCGTCTGCGCCTTGTCCCAGGGGCAGCCGTCCGGGCCGAGCAGGGAATCGAGCACGTCTTGGAGGCCGGCCAGGGCAGCGGCATTTTTCCGGGTATCTTGTTCGGTCATGAGGGCTTGTCCGTGGCGGCCGTCTGGAGCGATTTGTCCGTGGCGGCGGGCCGGGGTTTGGCCGCAGGGGCCGTTTTGTCGGCGGCTTTGGCCGGCGCGGGGGCGGCCTCGGTTTTCTTGGCCGGGGCGGCGGCGTCGGCTGACCGCATCTCGACCTTGAGCCTGGCTTCGGGCTTGGCCGGCTCGGCCGGTTTGGCCTCGGCCTTGGGAGCCGGTGCGGCCGGTTTGGCGCTGGCTTCGGGCTTGGCCGGTTCGGCCTTTTTGGGCGATTCGGCCGGCTTGGCTTCGGGTTTGGTTTCGGGCTTTTTGGCCGGTTCGGCTTTTTTCTCCGGCTCGGCCGGCTTTTTGTCGGCTTCAGCCGGTTTCTTTTCCGGTTCGGCCGGCTTCTTGTCGCCGATGGCCGCGGCGGCGGCGGCAGCGGCGGCGGCCGCTTTTTTCTCCAGAGCCGCATTTATCGGATCGGGCAGTTCTTTCTTGCTGAATTTGCGCAGCTTTTCATTGATGTCCGGCGGGATGTAGTTGACGAGCTTGGTGCTCATCTTGTCCAGCACCGGCACCAGCAGCGAGCCTTTCAGGAAATCCGGGTCCGGCGCGGCCAGACGCAGGAGAAACAGCAGCACGGCCGTTAATATCACGCCCTTGACCAGGCCGAAGCCGCCGCCGAAAAACCGGTCGGCCCACTGGGTCATGGTGATTTTCACGATGCCCGAGATGGTCAGGGCCACGAACCACACGCCCAAAAGCGTCACCGTGAAAATGAGCAGATAGGCGGCCGTGCCGGCGTAGTTGCCGGAAATGTATTCGGTGAGGTTGGGGGCGAGCTGTTTGTGATAGGCCCCGGCCAGATAAAAAGCCATGACGATGGCGGCCAGGGAGCCGGCTTCCTTGACCAGACCGCGCATATAGCCGCGCACGGCGAAAAAGAGCCACAGGATGGCCAGGGAGAGGTCGGCGATATTGAGTGTTGGAGTCATGGCGTGTGGCGGCGGTGGTTTGCCGTCGCGGGTCAATCGGTAGCAGAAGCCGCCGTAAAAACCAAGCTATCGAAAGAAGGCGGCCTCCGGCGGCTGGGGGCCTGAGGCCCCCGGACCCCCCGCATGGAGAAAAGGGGTTAAGGGGGGGCGGCGGGTACGGCTTGTCCGGGGCCGGGGGACGCGGTAAGCAACAGGAAATCGCCCAAGGACGTGCCCATGGAAAACCGGATACTGCCCACCGAGATAAACGCCTTCCTCGCGGCCCGGGTGCTCGGCCAGCAGGAGCTTTTGCGCCGCATCAGCGTGTCGCTGTACAAGCACATCCATGGCCTGCCGGCCCCCAACGTGCTCCTCATCGGCAACTCCGGCACGGGCAAGACCACCCTCATGCAGGCCGTGGCCGCCTTTTACGAAGCCCATCCCGAACTGGACCGCTTCCGCCTCATGCTCATCATAAACGCCAACACCCTGTCGCCCGAGATCGAGGGCGAGGACCGCACCACCCGGCTTTTCAAAAAGCTCGAAGCCCGGGCCAAGGTGACCTTCGGCGGGACCATGACCGCCGGGGAGCTCAAGGATTATCTGGAAAACGCCACGGTATGCGTGGACGAGGTGGACAAGATCTCGGCCCGGGTGTCGGGCAAGCCCAATGTCGAGGGCATCACCACACAATATGCGCTCTTGACGCTCCTGGAAGGCGAGGAGTTTCTCTACCGGGCCACGGTCCTGGAAGACGGCCAGGAGGTCACCCGGGAGATTCCCCTGGAGACGGGCAAGCTGCTGTTTATCTGCGGCGGGGCCTTTGAGGAGCTCTACGATCAGGTCTACAACTGCATCGTCAACCGGCGCGACGACCGGCGGCTCAAGGAAGTCTCGGAAGTGGAGCGTCGGCCCGACGGCACCATGAACGTGCGCACGGTGACCCGGTTTCGGCTGCGCGAATACCTGCGCCTGGCCGACATGTTCGCCTTCGGCATGATGCCGCAGTTCATTGCCCGGTTCGGCGCGGTGGCCATGTTGGAGGAGCTGGGGCGCGACGAGTTGCGCCAGATCCTCATCGGTTCGCCCAATTCGCCCCTGCGCCTGTGCCTGGAATATTTCCGCCACATGGGCATTCGGCTCTTGGTCACGGACCAGGCGATCACGGCCATCGCCGACGCGGCGGCCAAAAACGCCCGCA
>JAEZEM010000151.1 GCA_023417745.1 Pseudomonadota bacterium | reverse complement strand
CCCAAGCATGTGGTTCCAGTGGAAAAACTGCTTAGGTAAAAGTGTCAGGGATGTACCCGGTCCAAAGTGTCAACTATGTACCCGGTTGCACCGCCCCCAGACCCCCCGATAGAAAAGGGGTAAAGGGGTTTCGACGAGGATGAGCGTTTTGTTGGCCGGGAAGCCCCAAGGCCGGTCCAGGGCGCTTGATGGGCATCGCCGTTGCCGTGGCGTCCGGGAGAGGCGCTGCCCTGGCGGCCGGAGTCCCGGCCAGGGGCAATGCGGCCGCGACATTCCGCAGCCGTCTGGCTGCGCTGCAAGCGAAAAGTACAAACTGGTTCTCGGCTTTCTTCCTGTCCTTCATAAACGCCAAACGCCGCCTCGGATCGCTCCGGGGCGGCGTTTAGCGTTCGAGGCGACTTGCGCCTTCAGTCTTCCAGCCGATACGGCCCCTCATAAAACGCCTCACGCTCCATGTCGGCGACAAAACGCACGCGCCCGGCCGGGATGAGATGGTCGGCCGCGTCGGCCGGCTGGCAAATCGTGCTTCGGTCCACCGGACCGGGCGGCTGGTGTCGGGGCGCGTCGCGGGCGATGACCCGCCATACCGGGCTGTGCTGGTAGACGGGCAGGCAGTGGGCGGTGTTGGCCGTTTGGACGTAGCGCGGCGACCAGGTGTGGTCCTTGGCCTCGGGATTGAGGAAATGCAGTTCCGGCAGGTCGTTGACGAGCCTTGCCGTGAAAAGCGGCGGCATGGGCTTTTGCAGGATAAGCGGCGGGCTGGCCGGATCGGCCAGAAGCTCCGGCCCCAGCCAGCGCAAAAACGCCTCCACGTCGGCCCCGGCCGGGGTCTGGACGAAATAGGGGCCGGCCACCGTGGTGGTCACCGGCGTCAGGCCGTAGCGCGCGCCGGCCAGGATGCGTCCGGCCAGGGCCAGATCGGCCGCGTTGTCGATGTCCACGGTCTCGGGCAGGCTGACGTCCAGGCGGTGTTCCCGCTCGCCCAGGCGGTAGCCCAGGCGCATGGCCTGGATTTGCGGCGTTTCGCGCCGCCACAGCATGTAGCTGGTGGAGGAAAACCGCAGCAGGTTGGGAAACCCGGCAAATACCGGGGCAAACCCGCCGGCCACGGGATAGAAATAGTCGCGGTCCCAGTGCTGTTCCGGCCGCACCGCCTGGATACGCAGGGCGTGGCCCAGATGGATGGCGGCAGCGGCTTCGCGCAGCCGCTGCGCCCGGCGCAAGGGGAAGGTCGGCATGAACAGCCCGATCCAGGTGAGGTCGGGCCGGTTTTCGGCATAGTGATCGGCCACCAGATGCAGGGGGGCGTCGTCGCCGGCCAGGGATTCGGGACGCATGAGCACGGCAACAGCCTGGGCCGGATACCGCGAACGCACCACCTCGGCCACCACCGGACTTTCCGTGGACACCGTGACGTCGGCGAACACGCCGCTAGAAAGCAGCACGTCCAGGGTGCGGCAGACCAGCGGCAGGCCGCCAAGTTCGATGATGTTCTTGCCGGGCAGCCGCTTGGAACCCATGCGGGCCGGAACCATCGCGCCGATGCGCATGGCGCTCATCCTTCCTTGCCGGGCCGCAACACGGCCCGATGCTTTTCCAGGGCGGCCCGCGCCTCGCCCAGGTATTGCTCATACTGGATCACGGCCCGGTTGGCTCCGTGGCGACGGTAGCCGCCAAGGAGCCGGTCCAGGCTGCAAAGGGGCGCGTGGGCGAAAAAACGCAGCCACAGCTCGAAATCCCCGGCCAAGGGAAAGTCGGGGTCAAATCCGCCGCCGGCCGCCAGCCACAACTCCCGCGAAAAAAACGTGCTCTCCTGCTGGATAAACGCCCGGAAGTCCCCGTTGTAGAAGGGCTCCGGCGACCATTGGGGCAGGTCGGGCCGCACCCAGTCGAGGGCGCCGGCGGCGTCGAAAGCGGTGGGCCGGCCGGTGATCCAGCGGGCGGCGGGGTTGGACAAAAAGGCGTCGGCCACTTTGAACAGGGCCAGGGGGTGGAGCAGGTCGTCGGCGTTGAGCCAGCCGAGGATGTCGGCGTCGCTCCCGCCAAAACCTTCGGCCACGGCCGGATAGTGGCCGGCGTCGGGCCGGGAGCGCCAGCCGGCCAGATGGCGGGACTTACGGCGGATGATGGCCGGCGACCCGTCGCGGCTGCCGCCGTCCAGGACCACGTAGGCAAGGTTGGGGTAGTTTTGCGACAGCACGCTGTCCAGGGCTGCTTCCAGAAACGGGGCCTGATTGAGGGACGGCGTGACCAGCCCGATGGCCGGAAGTGGTGTGCGGGAGAGGATTTCCGGCAGCCCAAGGGTGGCGGCGGCGTCGCGGGCGACCTGGACGGCCGGGGCGTGGCCGGTGTCGTCGGCTTCCGGCGGCTGGGGCGGCAGTTCCTCGGCCGCGAAAAACAGGTTCCAGGAAAAAGCCCGGCCGAAGTCGGCGAAGGGGACGCCGGTGATGGGCCGCCAGTTGCGCTCGTAGGCGGCCTCGGACAGGTAGTGCCAATCCGGGTCGGCCAGGGCGTCGGCAAAGGCGGCCAGCTCGTCGCGTCGGCCAAGTAAGGCCAGCAGATAGGGCAAAAAGCCGTTGGTCCAGTGGCCGCCCGGCTTGGCCGCCACGTCGAAGAGGTGGAGATGCAGCCCCCCGGGTTTGGCCAGACGGGCCAAGTCGGCGGCCATGTCCCGCCAGGCGTCCGGGGCGTCGGGCGCGTGTTCCAGGGCCGAGACCGAGATGACGGCGTCGAAAGCGGCGTCGGGCAATGCAGGCGAAAAGTCCCCCAGGCCGGCCCGCACCAGCCGGCCGGGATGGTCGGGCGGCACGTCGGTCGGGCCGCTGCCGGCCCCGGCCAGGGGATCGAGATTGGTGTAGTCGAAGCGCCGGGCCAGGGCCTTGCCCAGCCGCGAGCCGCCGCCGCCGATCTCCAGCACTTTGCCGCCCTCGGGCAGGGAGGCGGTAAGCACCTGCCAGGCGAGCTGATGCTGGTAGTATTTGAGGTCGGCCAGGCC
>JAEZEM010000124.1 GCA_023417745.1 Pseudomonadota bacterium | reverse complement strand
GAGCCAGGACAAAAGCCATGATGGCGACAATGATCGACCTGCTGCGCATGGGCTGCTCCAACATGTTCGTTTGGCCGCGTCCGTCAGCGTCGGCGGCGTTTCGAATTCCCCGTGGTCTGGACGGATAGCCTGAGCCGATTGCGACAAGTCTTATCTGATGCAGCTCACGGCGTCTTAAACGAAAACGAACTTCTTGCGTAAAAAACGAATCCAACGCCCGGACAGCCGCCAGTCCGTGCATCCGGCATCCCAAACCTGACGTCGTGGAGCCGGGCAAGCCCATTTTTACTACAGCGGATACTAAATACCCACGGTCAGATTTTGTCAATGAACCCGCTCGGAGACAGACGCTTATGGCTGCCAGGCGGACCTGAGGGGACTGCAACGGCAGTGCGGCGGCCGGGCATGGCCGGTCGGCAGGGGAAGTTGGGCCGGGGTAATCCGGCCCGAGGGCCAGGGGGCCGAACGGAGGACGCGGGGACAGACCGCAGGACGCGGCAGGGATGCAAAACGGCGGCAGGGGCACGACCGCCGCCGAAACCGCAGGGCGTGTCGTGTCCCTTTAAAAAGACGCTGCTTTGTTACGAAAAACGCGTGGGTTAGTCTGCTGTCCGGGAAACGTCGGCGGCGTTTTGCGTGGATGCGACGCCCTGAAGCTTGTGGGCGATGACGGCCACGATGGGGCCGCCGGGCTTGTTGATCAGTTCGTAGCGGGCCACTCGCCAGTCGGCAAAAGGCAGCGACCGGCACCAGGCGGCCACGGCGGCCGTTTCCTCGGCCCCGCCGGCATGGCCGCCGTAGCAGGCCAGGGCGATGACGCCGCCCGGGGCCAGGATTTTCCGGCTCCCTTCCAGGGCGGCCAGGGTGGTTTCCGGCCGGGTCGTGCGGGTTTCGTCGCCGCCGGGCAGGTAGCCGAGGTTAAAAACCACGGCCGCCGTCCGGCAATGGTCGGCTTCCGGCAGAGCCTCGGCCATGTGCTCGTGGCCCAGGGCATGGAGGCGCACGCGCTCGGCCAGGCCGGCGGCGGCCAGGAGCCGTTCGGCCGAGGCGATGGCCTCGGCCTGCACGTCAAAGCCGTGGACCAGGCCCGACGGCCCGACCAGCCGGGCCAGCAAGGCCGTGTCGTGGCCGTTGCCCACGGTGGCGTCCACGGCCAGATCGCCGGGGCGCAGGGTCTCAGCCAGAACATGCTGCAAAAACGTGAGCGAAGCCGTGATCCGCGCCGCCATCATTCCCTCTTTTCGCAACTTTGCTGCCCCCCCTATCAGGGAGGGTCCGGGAGGGGGTTACCCCCTCCCGGCCGCCGGAGGCATCTCCCCTCTCCTCTCCCTATTACTTACCGCAGCACTTTTTATACTTCACCCCGGAGCCGCAGGGGCAGGGGTCGTTGCGGCCGGCCGGGGCGCGTTTGGGGACGGTTTGCGGTTCGGCCGCTTCCAGCTTGCCATCCAGGTAGTACCAACGGCCGCCTTTTTGGCGAAACCGGGCATGCTCGCGGATATCGCCGGCCTGGCCGTCCTTTTCGTAGGAGGCCACGAAACGCACTTCGCCGCGCTCGTCGTCCGGGCCGCCCTGGGCGGTTTCGAGGATCTCCAGGCCTTTCCAGACCACGTCGGCGTTCCAGGCGGCGATGGTCGTGGCGGAAAAGCCGGGCCGTTTGGCCGCGACCAGGCTGGCGCCGAGATAGGCCATGTCGTTTTTGACAAAGGCGGCGTAGCGCGAGCGCATGAGCGCCTCGGCCGTGGCCGCCTTGGCCGTGCCGGCCAGGATCGGGCCGCAGCAATCGGCAAAGGGCCGGCCGGAACAGCAGGGACAGAGTTCGGTGTCGGTCATGGGGCATCCTTTGGCGGCGATGGCCGCCGCAGGCCTGTTTCCACAGCCCGGCGGCCGGGTCAATCCCCAACCGGTGGATTGCGGCCCTGCACGTCAGCCGACCGGCCTTGTCGCCGGCCCCGACCCTGGGTTAGGGATGGCAGGCCCGGCCGCTCGTCGTCCGGGGAAAAGCCTTGCCGCCCGGGAGACCGCCATGCCTTTCGAACTCGACCGCTGGACCAGCATTGCCGCAGGCGACGCCGCCATTTATCTTTTTCCCCAGGGGCCGGACTGGTTCGTGCCCAACGCCGCCGGGCAGGCCGCCATTGAGCGGGCGGCCGCCGGCTGCGCCGGGTCCGTGGACGACGCCCTGTTCCTGGCCCGGCTGCCCGAGGCCGCGGCCACCCCCTACGCCGGCCGCCACGAGGCCCTGACCCTGTCGCGCCTGGGCGAACTGTGGCTCCACATCACCGACCGCTGCAACCTGGCCTGCCGCCACTGCCTTTTCTGCTCCGGTCCGGCGGCCGGGGTTGAGCTGCCAACCGACGTCGCCCTGGCCCGCCTGGCCGAGGCGGCGGCCCTGGGCTGCCGCGTCTTTGCCCTGACCGGCGGCGAACCTTTCTGCCATCCGGGGCTTGGCGACATCGTGGCCGCCGCCCTGGCCGTGCCGGGCAGCCATGTGGCCATCCTCACCAACGGCACGGGCTTTTCCGACCAGGCCGCCCTTGTCGCCTCCTGGCCCCGGGACCGGGTGCATTTCCAGGTGAGCTGCGATGGTCTGGCTCCGCGCCACGACGCCCTGCGCGGGTCCGGCGCCTTTGCCCGGCTCACCGACGATTTGGCCCGGGCCAGGGCCATGGGCTTTGGCGTCACCTTGTCGGCCTGCCCCACCAGGGACAACGTGGCCGACCTGCCGGCCCTGGCCGATCTGGCCGCCAACGTCGGCGCGGCCGGGCTGCATTTCATGTGGCATTTCGCCGCCGGCCGGGGCCGCGACGACCATCGCCCGGACGACGACGCGCTTTTTGCCGCCGTGACCGAGGCGGCCCGGCGGGCCGATGCGGCCGGCGTGGCCGTCGACAACCTGACCGCCCTGGCCGGCCAGGTGTTTTCCCCGGCCGGCACCCGCCACGACGGCGCGACGTCGGGCTGGGAATCGGTGGCCGTGGGTCCCGATGGCCGGCTCTACCCGAGTCCGGCCCTTATTGGCGAGACGGCCGTGGCCACGCCTATCGACCAAGGCGGGCTGGCGGCGGCCTGGCGGAACAGCCCGGTTTTGGCCGGGCTTCGCCGCGTCACCTGCGCCGATTCGGATGATCCCTGGCGGTTCGTGCTCGGCGGCCCGGACCCGGACCATGCCTGGCGGCACGACGGCCGCTTCGACGGCCAGGACCCCTATCTGCCCTTGCGCCGCCGTCTGGCCGCCTGGATGATCGCCCGGGAGGCGGCGGACGCGCCCGAAGGCCGGCCGGATCGGCCCGGGCTGCGGCTGAAAATGGGCGAGACCCACGAGAGCTGCCACGCCCACGGCGAGGTGGCCCTGGCCCACGCCAACTGCCTGCTGTCCATGGCCGGCACGACCAGCCTTGGCCACATCAAGGATTTCTACACCGAAGCGGCCGCTGTGGAGAAAGGCGACATCGTCAACCCGGTGCGCTATCCCCTGGAACTGGTGGACCATATCCCGGAATTCTACCGGGTGCGCGGCTACGGCTGCGGCTCGCCCGTGGCCGACGCCGCCCTGGCCCCGGGCGAGACGGTCATGGACCTCGGCTGCGGGGCCGGGGTGGAATGCCTCATCGCCGCCCGACAGGTGGGGCCCACCGGCCGGGCCATCGGCGTGGACATGCTGCCGGCCATGCTGGGGCGGGCGGCCAGGGCCGGGGCGGCCACGGCCGAGGTGCTGGGCTACGCCAACGCCGTCTTTGTCCAGGGCTACCTCGAAGCCCTGCCCGTGGCCGACGGGTCGGTCCACTGCATCGTCTCCAACTGCGTGCTGAACCTCTCCACCAAAAAACGCCGGCTCTACGCCGAGATCCTGCGTGTGCTGGCTCCGGGCGGGCGCATCGTCTTTTCCGACGTGGCCACCGAGACCCCGGCTCCGGCCGTCATCCGCAACGATCCGACGCTACGCGGCGAGTGCATCTCCGGCACACTGACCCAGACCGATCTGATCGCCATCCTTGAGGAAGCCGGCTTCACGGCCGTGCGCATCCTGCGCCGTTTCCCCTACCGGGTGGTCGGCGGCCATGATTTCTATTCCGTCACCGTGGAGGCGAAAAAACCGCTGGCCGCGCCGGTGCGCCGCCGGGTGCTCTACCGGGGGCCGTTTCGGGCCGTGGCCCTGGCCTCGGGCGAGCTGCTGCCGGCCGGCGAGGTGCGCGAGGTGGAACTCCACGAGGACGACCCGGCCGGGGCCTTCCTGCTGGTCCTGGACGAACGCGGCCGGATCGCCAATCCGGACTTCGACGCCGGCGGCTCCTCGTGCTGCTGCGGCCCGGCCCCGAGCGACACCGTGACCTCGCTTTTACAAAAATCGTCTTATCAAACAGCGCTGACCCCCCTCAATTTCGCCCCGCCGTCTGGGAATTCGCGCTGATTTTGCGCGCCGCACGACCCAGGAGCGACATTTTCGGATATTGAAAGACATTGTAGACGTTTTACCCAATTGAGAATCTCCTCCCCGTGCTGATTTGTCGTGGTTTGACCGGTTCTTCCACGGCAACCGGGCTTTCCCATATCTGATGTGTTGCGCTTTGAAGGCCATTGCGTTACGCAGAGCCCCACCTGCTTTTGCGGAGTCGTCTCGTCGGCGTCGGAGGATCGTATGAAGTCGTTCCCGATTGTGTGTTGCGTCATTGTCAACGCCTTGCTCCTGGCTGCCGCCGGCTTCCTCGGCGGAGGACCGGCCGCCGTGTCCTTGCTGGCCGCTTCGTTCGCCCTGACCACGATTTTCGTCTTCTGGACCCAAAGTGCGGTCAACGGGGCATGTTCCCAGGTGACCGAGACCTTTGCCGCCATGACTTCCAATGCCTTCACCTGCAGCATCACCGATCATCCCCTGCTCGAAACCGCCGCCCTGCGCGAGGCGCTGGCTCCCCACGAGATCGCCCTCAAGACCCGGCTGTCCCGGGACGAAGCCATGATCGGCAACATCATCACGCCCATGGCCATCGTCGACGAACAGGGCAAGCTCAAGTGGCTCAACGACTACATGGTGCGCCTGACCGAAAACGACGGCGCGCCGGACAAGCATGTCGGCACGTCCTTTTCGCGGTTCTTTTACGGCGACTCCCGCGAAACCATTGCCGAGCAAGCCCTGCGCTCCCGTCAGAAACAGTCTTCCAAGACCGAATTCGACACCCGCAAGGGCAACCACAAATTCATCAGCATCTTCTCCTCCCCGGTCGTCGACTTCGAGGGCAAGCTCATCGGCGCGTTCGTGTCCGTGGCCGACTTCACCGGCGTGGTCCTCAAGGAACGCACCATCACCGAGCAAAACAGCCGCATCGCCAGCGGCGTCAAGGACGCCACCAGCGTGGCCGAGAGCCTGTCCGAGGCGGCCGAACAAATGAGCGCCCAGATCGTCCAGTCCACCGAGGGCATGGAAGAGCAGCGCGCCCGCACCGCCGAGGTGGCCACGGCCATTGAGGAAATGAATTCCACCATCCTCGAAGTGGCCCGCAACGCCGGCGACGCCGCCGCCACCGCCGGGCAGGCCAATTCCATGGCCGCCACCGGCGCGGGCCTCGTGGACAAGGTCATTGAAGTCATGGAGTCGGTGAGCGAAAAAGCCGCCGGCCTCAAATCCGAAATGCGCGGCCTTGGCGAACAGGCCCAGGGCATCGGCCAGATCATGCAGGTCATCTCCGACATCGCCGACCAGACCAACCTGCTGGCGCTTAATGCCGCCATCGAAGCGGCCCGGGCCGGCGAGGCCGGACGCGGCTTTGCCGTGGTCGCCGACGAAGTCCGCAAGCTGGCCGAAAAAACCATGACCGCCACCAAGGAAGTCAGCAACTTCATCCGGGCCATCCAGGACAGCGCCGGCCGCAACATGGCCGCCACCGACGAGACCACCCACGTCATCGAAAAGGCCGACGCCCTGGCCCACGACGCCGGCGACGCCCTGCGCCAGATTCTCAACTTCGTGGAGCGCACCTCGGATCAGGTGCGCGGCATCGCCGCCGCCGCCGAACAGCAGTCGGCCACCTCCGAGGAAATCAACCGCTCCACCGACCACATCAACACCATCGCCGAATCCACGGCCGGAGCCATGGCCGTGGCCTCCTCGGCCGTCACCGATCTGGCCCACCTGGCCAGCGACCTCAAAACCTCCATGACCCGCATGCATCTGGAGCAATGATGGCGTTTTCCCATTGCCTTCCGGCGTGGGCTTGACATTTCACGGCCCCGGGGCGTACCCCGGGGCCGTTTTTCTTGTGATCGGCAACGGGACCGACCGGATGCAGTGCGCCGGCCCCGCGACAAGGGTGGTCGTCCATGGAACTGTTCGGACTGTCGCTGGTCTTCTATCTTCTGGGAGCGCTGACCTCCCTGGCCTTCGCCGGCCGGGAAGCGGCCAATCGTCTGGGGCCTGCCGGAGCCGTCGCCGGCTCCCTGGTCGGCCTGGCCGGTCTGGCGCTCACGCCGGCCAGCGCCGTTTCCCAGGTATCGCTCCCCTGGGGACTGCCCCTCGGGTCGCTTGTCCTGGGCCTCGACCCGGCCAGCCGCCTGTTTCTCCTGCCAGTCTACGTCGTGGGCGCGGCGGCCGCCGTAGCCGGCTCTCTGGCCCTGGCCGGAAACGATCCCGCCCATGCCGGCCCGGACCGGCGCGGACCGCACTGGTTTTTCTTCAACATCCTCCTGGCCGGACTGGCCCTGGTCATGGCCGCCCGGGACGGGGTGGTCTTCCTCATCGCCTGGGAAGTCATGTCCCTGGCCCCGTTTTTCCTGGGCAGCCTGCACGACGACGAGGTCGAGGTGCGCGAGGCGGCCTGGACCTACCTGGTCTGCGCCCACCTCGGGGCGGCCCTGGTCATCGCCTTCTTCGCCCTGGCCATGGGCCAGGCCGGAGCCACGGAATTCGCCGCCCTGGCCGAAGCCGCCCGCGCCGGTCGCCTGACCATGCCCGGCCTACTTTTTTTCCTGGCGTTTTTCGGGTTCGCCGCCAAGATCGGGCTGGTTCCCTTCCACGTCTGGCTGCCGGCCATCTATCCGGCCGCCCCGGGCCATGTGACCGCGCTCATGTCCGGCGGCATGATCAACGTGGGGCTCTACGGCCTGTGGCGGGCGCTGGAAATCCTGCCCCCGCCCGCTCCCTGGCAGGGCTGGACCATCGCCGGCCTGGGCCTGGCCAGCGCCCTGCTCGGCATCCTGGCCGCCCTGGGACAGGGCAACCTCAAGCGTCTGCTCGCCTATTCCAGCGTGGAAAACATGGGCCTTATCTGCCTGGGCCTGGGACTCGGGCTGGTCGGCCTGTCCTGCGGCAACCCGGCCATGGCCGCCCTGGGCCTGGGCGGCGCGCTGTTCCACATGCTGTGCCACGCGGGCTTCAAGTCCCTGCTCTTTTTGTGCGCCGCCGAGGTGCTCGCTGCTGTCGGCAGCGCCCGCATTGCCCACCTGGGGGGCCTTGCCAAACGCATGCCGGCCGTGGGCACGCTGTTTCTCCTGGCCGGGGCCGGCATCGCCGGCCTGCCGCCCTTGCCGGGCTTTATCGGCGAGCTGACCATGGCCCTGGCCATGCTGGCCGGCCTGGATCTCCCGGGACTCTTGCCGCGCACCGCCTCGGCCGCCTCCCTGGCCGCCCTGGCCGCCGTGGGCGGCTTCGCCCTGGCCGCCTTTGCCAAGGCCGGCGGGCTGGCCTTTCTGGGCGCGCCCCGCACCCCGGCCGCAGCCAAGGCCGAAGCGCCCAACCACGCCGCCCTTCTCGCTCCGCTCTTCCTGGCCGCCGGCCTGCTCGCCGCCGCCGCCCTGGCCCCGGCGCTGCTGCGCTTCGTCGGCCAGGCCGTGCTGGCCTTCCCGGGCATGGACCCGGCTCCGGCCCGGGCCGCCCTGGAACAAGCCGCATCGGCGGCCCGCACCGTGGGATTTTTCGGCGCCGGCATCATTATTCTGGCCGGAGTGCTCCTGTGGCTGCGCGCCCAGGCCGGGGCCGCCCATGGCCGACGCCGCGAGCCGACCTGGGGCTGCGGCTACACCGCCCCCACCGCCCGCATGCAGTACGGCGCGGCCTCGTTCGTGGAGCCTACCACCAAGCTCCTGGCCGGCCCCATGGGCGTGACCCGTCGCCTGGACATGGACCCGGGCCTGTTCCCCAAACGCGCGACCCTTGCCGTCGTCAGCCGCGACGCCGCCCGGGAAAAGTTCTTTACGCCGCTGTTTGAACTCGTCGTCCGCCTGTGCGACGCCGCCAAGGTGGTGCAGCACGGCAAGGTGCATCTCTACATCCTCTACGTGCTGGCCACCGTCGTGCTCCTTTTGACCTGGAAGCTCTCATGAACGCCTGGCTCCACATCCTCGCCGCCCTTATCCTGGCCCCGCTGATTCCCGGCATCATCAACCGGGTCAAGGCCCGCCTGTCCGGCCGGGTCGGCAAGCCGCTGCTGCAAACCTATTTCGATCTGGCCAAACTGACGCGCAAGGGTCTGGTGGAAAGCCATACCGCCAGCGCCATGCTGGGGGTGGGGCCGGCCGTGTCCCTGGCCGCCGTCTGCGGCGCGCTGTGCCTGCTGCCCGGCCCGGCCAGCCCGGCCCCGACCAGCTTTGCCGGCGACTTCATGCTGGCCGCCTATTGCCTGGGCCTGTCGCGCCTGGCGCTGATTCTGGCCGCCCTGGACACCGGCTCAAGCTTCGAGGGCATGGGGGCCAGCCGCGAGGCCGCCTTTTCCGCCCTGGCCGAACCCGTGCTGTTCCTGGCCTTGCTGGCCCTGGCCGTGGACGCCCCCAATCTTTCCCTCTCCGGCATGCTCGGCCAGGGGCTGGCCGGCTCGCTGGCCCCGGAACGGCTGTTCGTCCCCCTGCTCCTTTTTATCCTGCTGCTGACCGAAAACTGCCGTATCCCGGTGGATGATCCCAACACCCACCTGGAGCTGACCATGATCCACGAAGTCATGGTCCTTGACCACTCCGGCCCGGACATGGCCATGATCAGCTACGGCGCGGCGCTCAAGCTGTGGTTTTTCGCCGCCGCCGTGACGCTTTCCCTGCTGCCGGTCCAGGCCATGCCCCCGTTGGCCGCCTGGGCCGCCTTTCTGGCCGGCATCGTGCTGACGGCCGTGGCCGTGGGCCTGATCGAATCCTCCATGGCCCGGCTGCGCCTGCTTCGCGTGCCGCGTCTGCTCGGTTCGGCCGGAGCCCTGGCCGCCTTGTCCCTGGTCCTGACGGTGTGGAGGTAGCCATGGCCGCGATACAATCGCTGCTGGTCGCATTGGTGGTGGTCAATCTGGCCTATCTGGCCGTCACGCGCCTGAAAACCCTCACCCGGATCACCGCCCTGCAAGGGGTGCTCCTGGCCGCCACGCCCCTGGCCATCGCCGGCCCCCACGGCCATGGGCTCGTCTTGTCCCTGGCCGTGCTGGCCATCAAGGGCATCGGCTTTCCCTGGCTGGTGGCCCGCACCCTGGCCCGGCTGGAAGTCAATCCCGTGGTCGAACCCTACTTCGGCTTCAACATGTCGCTGCTGGCCGGCGTGGGCGGCCTTTTATTCTCCTTGTGGCTGGAGTCGCGCCTGCCCTTTCCGCCCGGGCTTTTCCCGCCGCTTTTATTCCCGGCGGCGCTGACGTCCATCTTCTCGGGCCTGACCCTGGTCGTGGCCCGGCGCAAGGCGCTCACCCAAGTCATCGGCTATCTGGCCGCCGAAAACGGCATTTTTCTCCTGGGCGTGCCCCTGGCCGCCCAAGGTTCGGTCTGGCTCGAACTCTCGGTGCTCCTGGACGTCTTCGTCGCCGTCTTCGTCATGGGCATCGCTCTTCACCACATCAACAAAACCTTCGAGTCCATCGACGTCGGACGGTTTTGCAGCCTGCGGGACTAACCCATGCTTGCCGCCTTGCCCCTTATTCCCCTGCTGGCCGGCCTTATCGCCCTGGCCCTGCCCGCCGACGGCCCTCGCCGCTGGCTGCTGGTGGTGGTCGGCTGCCTCCATCTGACCCTGGTCGGCACGACCTGGATAGCTCCCCCGGCCCCGGCCTACGGCGGGTTGCTCGAACTTGATCCCCTGGGCCAGCTTTTCCTCACCCTGGCCAGCCTGCTTTTTACCGCCGCCGCCTTCTACGCCGTAGGCTACCTGCGCCATGAAGGGGCCATCCACGAAAAGCGAGACTTCCAGGACGGCGCGACCTTTATTAACGCCCCGGAGCGGGTGTTCAGCCTGTGCCTGTGCCTGTTCCTTGCGGCCATGACCGTGGTCTGCGCCACCCGCAACCTCTCGGTCCTGTGGGTCGGCATCGAGGCCACCACCCTGTCCAGCGCTCCGCTGATCTACTTCCACCGCCACCGCCGCTCCCTGGAAGCCACCTGGAAATACCTGGTCATCTGCTCCGTGGGCATCGCCCTGGCCCTTTTGGGCAACATCCTCGTGTCCGTCGCCTTCTACGATCCGGTGGCTCCGGTGGCCTCCATGGACCTGGCCGATCTGCTCCCCCTGGCCCCGGGCGCGGCCAAGCCCTGGCTGCGGGCGGCCTTTATCTTCCTGCTGGTCGGCTACGGCTCGAAAATGGGCCTGGCCCCCATGCACAACTGGCTGCCCGACGCCCACAGCCAGTCGCCGTCCCTGGTCTCGGCGCTACTCTCCGGCGCGCTCCTCAACTGCGCCTTCCTGGGCATCCTGCGGGCCGTGCAGATTCTGTCCCCGGCCGGGCTGGGGGCCTTTTGCGGCGAGCTGCTGGTGCTTTTCGGCCTCATCTCCATGGTCACGGCCGCTGTTTTTATCGTCGGCCTGGGCGACTACAAACGGATGCTGGCCTACTCCAGCGTCGAGCACATGGGCATCCTGGCCCTTGGCGTCGGCATCGGCGGCGGCGCGGCCTTCGGGGCCATGCTCCACGCCGTCAACCATTCGCTGACCAAGGGCGCGCTGTTTCTGATTTCCGGCAACATCCTGGCCGTCTACCACACCCGCTCCTGCCACGACGCCCGGGGCGTGTCCCGGGCGCTGCCCATAACCGCCGCCCTGTGGACGGCTGGCTTCCTGGCCATCTGCGGTTCGCCGCCCTTTGGCCTGTTCGTCAGCGAGCTGGCCATCTTGCAAGCCATGTTCGCCGGCGGCCATGGCCTGGCCGCCACCGTCTACGTCGTGGCCCTGGCCGTCATTTTCGTTGGCATGGCCACCTCCGTGTGCCGCATGGTCCAAGGGCCGCTGCCCCCGGCCGTGCGCCATCCCGGCCCCGAGCGCGTGCTGTCCGTGGCCTCGCCCCTGGCCCTTTTGGCCGCCGCCTTGACGCTGGGCCTCTACGTGCCCCGGGGCCTGACCGACGTGTTGGCCCGGGCGGCCGCCGCCGTCTCCCTGGGAGGATAGCAGGCATGGAATTTCCCCATTTCGAGGCCGTGCCCCTGGCCGGCTCGGCGGTGCTGCCGCCGGTGCTTTTCCGGCGCGAGATTCTGGCCCGGGTCGATGCCGGCTGGCGGATGCTGGCCCTTTTCGGGCTGCCCTGTCCGGGCGGCGTCGGGCTGTGCTGCCTGCTGGGCCGCGACGCCGACGGCCGGCTGGCGTTTTTGCGCCAGGTCCCGGCCGAAAGTTATCCGTCGCTGACCCCGGACTGCCCCCAGGCCCATCTGTTCGAGCGCGAAGTGCATGAGCAGTGGGGCATCGTGCCCCAGGGCCATCCCTGGCTCAAGCCGGTGCGTTTCACCGGTTGTCCGGCCCGGCCCGGGGAGCCCCGTCCGGCTCCGGGCGTGGCCGACCATTTCCAGATGCGCGGCGAGGAAGTCCACGAGGTGGCCGTGGGGCCGGTCCATGCCGGCATCATCGAACCCGGGCATTTCCGCTTCCAATGCTGCGGCGAGGACGTCTACCATCTGGAAATCAGCCTCGGGTTCCAGCACCGGGGCATCGAGGCCCGGCTTATCGGCGGCCCGGACAAGCGCACCGTCCATTTCATGGAGACGCTGGCCGGGGACACCACCATCGGCCACGGCCTGGCCCACGCCGCCCTCATCGAAGCCCTCACCGAAACCGTCGTGCCGGCCCGGGGCCGGGCCATCGCCCGCATCGCCCTGGAACTGGAGCGCCTGGCCAACCATACCGGCGACCTCGGGGCCATGGCCGGCGACGTGGGCTACCAGCCCACCATGGCGTTTTGCGGCCGCATTCGGGGCGATTTCCTCAATCTCACCGGGCTGATCTGCGGCAACCGCTTCGGCCGGGGGCTGGTGCGGCCGGGCGGGGTGGCCTTTGACCTCGACAAGCCGACCATCCGCGAACTGCTCTCACGCCTGGAACTGACCCGCCGGGCGGCCTTTGGCGCGGCCGAGCTGCTGTTTTTGTCCTCCACCACCCTGGCCCGGTTCGAGGGCGCCGGGCGGGTCAGCGCCGAAACGGCCCGGGAAATCGGGCTGGTCGGACCGCCGGCCCGGGCCTGCGGCCTGCCCCGCGACGCCCGCCACGCCTTCCCGCTGCCCGGGGCCGGCCCCAAGGACATCCCCATGCAGCTCCACGACTTCGGCGGCGTCTATGCCCGGGCCTTGGTGCGACGGCTGGAGATGGAAGCCTCATTGGATTTCATCCACGACAGCCTGATCGGCCTGCCGGAAGGACCGGTGCGCCGCGCGCCCGCGGGCGAGCTGCCGGGCGGCATGGTGGCCGTGGGGCTGACCGAAGGCTGGCGCGGCGAAATCTGCCACGTGGCCGTCACCGGCGACGACGGCCGGTTTGCCGCCTACAAGGTGGTCGATCCGTCCTTCCACAACTGGTTCGGCCTGGCCGTGGCCCTTCGCGGCCAGCAGATTTCCGACTTTCCCCTGTGCAACAAGAGCTTCAACCTGTCCTACTGCGGACATGATCTCTAGTGTCGCGCTCCCGAAAAGAGCTGCGACCATCTTGTTGACAACGCACTAAAACCATTAATTTTTCTTAAAAAGTACTCACGTATTTTTTAAGGGTCGCGACACAAGGACCGGCAACCATGCTCAACATCCTGCTTGAACGCCTGCGCCAGGGAAAACGCACCGTGGCCTTCCCCGCCGCCATGCCGCCGCTGTCGCCGCGTTTCCGGGGCCTGCCGGTGCTGGCCGAGTCGCCCTGCGCCGAGGGTTGCGCCTCCTGCGCCGGGGCCTGCCCCACCGGGGCGCTGGGGGCCGACGA
>JAEZEM010000536.1 GCA_023417745.1 Pseudomonadota bacterium | reverse complement strand
GGCCAGCACCGAGGCGGCCAGCCCGGCGTCCGCCGGCGGCGTCTCGCGGCCGGCATGGGCGGCGCGCAGCACGCCTTCCAGCCGGTCGATCCGTTGCTGGGGGCTCGCCGCGACCACGGGCCGGCCGGTCTCCCCGGCCTTGACGGAAGCCAGGACAGCGGCGGCCAAGCCGGGTTCGACGGCCGGCGTCTGGCGGCCGGCATGGGCCGCGCGCAGCACGCCCTCCAACCGGTCGAGGCGTTTTTCGGCCTCGGCGGCCAGGGGAACGGCGACGGACGGCGCGGCCTTGAGAGCGGCCAGCACCGAGGCGGCCAGATCCGTTTCCAGGACCGGGGCCTCGCGGCGGGCGTGGGCCGCCCGAAGCGCCGCCTCCAGACGGTCCAAGCGTCGGGAATTGTTTCCGTCCATGGATACCTCCTTACGCGCCAAGCACGTCGCCGAGCAATTCGCGAAGCTTCTTGCGGGCCCGAAAGGCCCGCACCTTCACGTTGGGGACGCTTAAGCCCAGCATCTCGGCCGCCTCGGCCACCGGCCGCTCTTCCAGGTGGGTGAGCGTCACCACCATACGGTCCGTGGCCGAAAGCTTGTCCAGGGCCCAGCGCAACAGCACCTCGGCCTCGCGCCGGGAAGCCGTTTCCTCGGCCGCCTCGCCCGTGGCCAAAGCCGCAACCGCTTCGGCAAAGGCTCGGCACTCGTCGGACAGATCGGACTCCGGCCGCTCCTTGATCCGGTACTGGGCCCGCCAGAAGTCGTGGCAGGTGCGCACCGCCACCTTGGCCAGCCAGTGGCCAAGGGGACTCTCGCCCCGGTAGCCGCCAAGAGACCGGTAGGCCCGAACGAACGTCTCATGGGTCAGCTCGCCGACCCGGTCCCGGGGCGCGTGCCCGGAAACGATCCCGGACACGCGCCCCTGGTACTTGGTCACAATGGCGGCATAGGCGTCCACCTCGCCGGCCCGGATCGCCTTCAGCGTCCGGGCATCCTCGATGTCCAACACCGCCTCGCCCATAACGCTCCGGGATTTAGCGGTCCTTGCCGGCGTGGGAATCGATCCACTCGTTGACCAGCTCATGGCCGGCATGAAAACGCTCCTTGGCCTCGCGCGGCGGGCGCGGCGGCATGGTTTCCTCCCACAGCTTGCGCTGCTCGGGAGTCAAAATGGTCAGCACGGCGGCTTCGACCTTGCCCCGCAACACGGCCAGATCCTCGCCGGCCGCGGCCACGGCCCGGCTGGCCTGGCGCACCCGCTCTTCGTTGCCGGGCTCGGTGCGCATGACCAGCCCCATGGCGTCGAAGGCCTGGCGCATGGCGGCCATGCCGGCGTCGAAGGCCTGGCGGTTGTTTTTAAAGACCACGGCCACGTCATGCTTCTGGGCGTCGGTGAGCTTAAGCGACAGCAGCCGGTCAAGCAATCCTTCGGGTCCTGGGCCGCCGGGACCGCCCGGTCCGGGGCCGGCGGCCACGGCAAAGGCCGAGCCGACCAGGATGGCCAGGGTGAGCAGTCCGTAACACAACTTCTTCATGAGGATGACCTCCCGCGTGGAAGAGGACGGCGGGGCCGTCCGTTTGCGCGATTGGTCGGGGGGGGCGGCCGGACGGTTACAGTTCCGGGGAGCAGCTGGCGGTCCGCCCCAAGCGATGCGGGGATTCCCGACGCTTGCCGCGTCCGTAAAAAACGTCGCCGTGTCTGGCCGACGACGGGCCGGGCGCGGGGTTCCTGCGAAACCCGCGCCCTTTCGCAATCGACGCGGCCTTAGGCGATGGTGACCTCGGGGCACAGGTAGACGTCCTGGATGGCGTTTAAGAGCTTGACGCCCTCGGCCATGGGCCGCTGGAAGGCCTTGCGGCCGGAAATGAGCCCCATGCCGCCGGCCCGTTTGTTGATGACGGCCGTGGCCACGGCCTCGGCGAAATCGGCCGCGCCCGATGCGCCGCCGGAATTGATCAGCCCGATGCGGCCCATGAAGCAGTTGGCCACCTGGTAGCGGGTAAGGTCGATGGGATGGTCGGTGGTCAGCTCGCTGTAGACGCGCTTGTCGGTCTTGCCGAAGCCGACGGCGGTGTAGCCGCCGTTGTTGGTGGGCTGCTTCTGCTTGACGATGTCCGCGCCGATGGTGGCGGCCAGGTGGTTGGCCTGACCGGTGAGGTCGGCCGAGGTGTGGTAGTCCACGCCGTTTTTGACGAAGGCGGGATTGCGCAGATAGGCCCAGAGGATGGCGGCCATGCCGAGCTCATGGGCCCGGGCAAAGGCTTCGGAGATCTCCTGGATCTGGCGGCGGCATTCGGGCGAGCCGAAATAAACGGTTGCCCCCACGGCCGCCGCGCCCATGTCGTAGGCCTGCTCCACCGAGGCAAAAAGGGTCTGGTCGTGGATGGCCGGCAGGGACAGCAGCTCGTTGTGGTTGATTTTGAGGATAAAAGGAATCTTGTGGGCGTATTTGCGGGCCACCGAGCCCAGCACGCCCAGGGTCGAGGCCACGGCGTTGCAGCCGGCCTCGATGGCCAGTTTGACGATGTTTTCCGGGTCGAAATAGATCGGGTTGGGCGCGAACGAGGCCGCCGCCGAATGTTCGATGCCCTGGTCCACGGGCAGGATGGACAGGTAGCCGGTCCCGGCCAGGCGGCCGTGGCCGTACATGGCGGCCATGGACCGGATGACCGGCACGGGCCGGTCGGTGGCCGTGAAAATCGTATCGAGGTAGTCCGGACCGGGCAGGTGCAGGGACTCCTTGGGAATGGTCCGACAGACATGGGCAAGCAGGTTCTCGGCCGAGTCGCCGAGGTATCCGGTAATGGCTTGGATCATACGGGCCGCCTCCTTTGGCAGGTTACGGGCAACACTAGGGCAAACGCCGCCCTGTTCACAACCCCTAAAGACCTTTTTCCCCTGCCTGGGCCGGGCGTCGGGAGCACGGCGGCCCGGCGACGAACCGGCTGCGGCCGGCTTGCCCTCGGCCCCGGGCCGATCTATAGCCAAGCATCCAAGGAGGTCCGCCATGCTGCTCGAAACCGCCCTGACCCTGGCCCTGGTCCTGACCCTTGGCGCCCCGGCCGTGGCCGCTCCCCCGGCCGACGCCCCGGGGACCGCCGCCAAGCCCGCGCCCATGCCCAAGCAAGACGTCATTGAAACCAGCGCCGGCCCCCTCGTCCTGCGCTTTATCGGCCACGGCTCCCTGGCCTTTGGCTTTGCCGGCAAGACCATCTACGTCGATCCCTACGGCAAGGTCGGCGACTACGCGGCCATGCCCAAGGCCGATCTGGTCCTTATCACCCACGAGCACGGCGACCACCTGGACCCGGCGGCGCTGGCCGCCGTGGCCGGGCCGGACACGCCGTTTGTGGTCAGTGCAGTCGTGCGGGAAAAGCTCGGCCGAGGCACGACGCTTCAAAACGGCGAGAAAACCGAGGTCCTCGGCATCCCCATCGCCGCCGTGCCGGCCTACAACATCCAGCACAAACGCGACACCGGCGAACATTTCCATCCCAAGGGCCGGGGCAACGGCTACGTCCTGACCTTTGGCGACGTGCGGGTCTACGTGGCCGGCGACACCGAGGACATCCCGGAGATGGCCGCCCTGGCCGGGGTGGACGTCGCCTTTATCCCCATGAACCTGCCCTATACGATGACGCCGGAGATGGCCGCCGCCGCCGCCCGGACCCTGCGGCCGAAACAGGCGCTCTACCCCTATCACTACGGCGACACGGACCCGGCCCGGCTGGTGGAGCTTCTGGCCGGCTCGGGCATTGAGGTGCGGGTGCGCGAGCTGCGCTAAGCCGGCGTTCAAGGGCGCGGCCGGGCCGGCGCGGCGTTGGGAACTGGCCCGCCCCGGCCGGGCGGCAAGCCCCCGGACAAGGGCCGGGGCGCAGCGCCGGGAACAGCGGCAGAGTCCAGCCTAAGCGGACAACGGCACGGGATTTGCTGTTTCTCCGGACGGAGGTCCGGGACCATGTTCGTTGTTTGTCGTCTCGCCCTGCTCGCTTGCTGCGTCTTTTTCCTTGGCGGCTGCGCCTTTTCCGTGGCCGACCGGGCTCCCGTCGCGCCGCCGCCGGCCACGGGCACGGTTCTGGAAACCGCCCGGGAGCTCATCGGCACGCCCTACCGGCCGGCCGGGGAAACCCCAAGCGAAGGTTTTGATTGTTCGGGCTTCGTCAAATGGGTCTACGCCCGCCACGGCATCCGCCTGCCCCGGCGCACCCAGGACCAGCTCATGGCCGGCCGACCGGTGCGCAAAGAGGAGCTTCGGGCCGGAGATCTGGTCTTTTTCGCCCCTTCCGGAGCCCTGTCGAGCCTGCATGTGGGCATTTTCGACGGCCACGGCGGCTTCATCCACAGCCCCTCCCGAGGCGGCCGGGTGCGCCAGGAGACGATCTGGGCTCCATACTGGAAATCCAGTTATTACGCGGCCAACCGGGTTACACAGTAATGTGGGGCCGCCGGGAAAGCCTTTGACAGCTTTTCCGGTTTGTCTTTAAGAAAGCTAGAAATTCATACTGCCAGCCGCCACGGCGCGCCCGGTCCGCCGCCAGGCTCCCGGGTTCCGGGCCGGCGGCGGGAAGCCCATGCACCGCGCATCCTTGCGACTCAAACTCAACGCAGCCATTCTGCTCGCTTTTCTGGCCGCCGCCGCCGCCTTTGGCGGCGTCCTGCATCTGTCCATCCAGGACCGTCTGGAAGCCGCCCGCACCCGCACCCGCACCCTGCTCGGGGTACTGGCCGCCCATCGCCTGGAAGCCCTGGCCCCGCTGCTCCAGACGCCCCAGGCGGCAAACGCCGCCCAGGGCATTCTTGACCGCATGGTCCGAGTGGACGGCATCATTGAGGCCAGCCTGTTTTCCGCCGCCGGAGTCCTGCTCGCCGACGCCGGCACGGCGGCCCTGACCCCGCTGACAAACGAGTCCGGCGGCGGTCTGCCCGAGGGCCGGGTTTTCAGCGTCACCGCCGAAAACGACCGTCTCCTGGCCACCCTTGTCGAACCGATTCAGGGCGAAGGGGAAATCGCCGGTTTCCTGCGCCTGCGCTATGCGCTGAAAGACAGCGCCCTGGCCGGCGGACGGGTCTGGGCCATCTTCGGTCTGGCCGTGGCCGGAGCCTACATTTTCCTGGCCCTGGTGCTAAACGCCATGCTCCATCTGTTCGTGCTGCGGCCGGTCAATACCCTGCGTGAGGCCCTGGAAGCCGTGGAAGCCGGCGACCTGGACCAGACCGTGCCCGTGGCCGGCGGCGACGCCCTGGGCCGGCTTGGCGCGGCTTTTAACGCCATGTCGGCCCGGCTGCGGGAGACCTCGCGCTGGCTTGGCGAATCCCGGGCCGAGGTGGAGGAGCACCGGCATTTGCTGGCCCGCCGGGTGGAGGAGCGCACGGCCGAACTGGCCCGGGCCAACGCCCGCCTGACCACGGAAATCGAAGCCCGCGGCCGGGCCGAGGACAGCCTGTCGCGCCATCTGGCCCTGTACCGGGCCATCCTCGAATCCACGGCCGAGGCCGTGCTGTGCGTGTCGGCCAACCCGGACCGCGAAGTGCTGGTCTATAACCGCCGCTTGCTCGACCTCTGGGGCCTGCCCGAGGACTGGGCGCAATACCTTGAGACCATGGATCGCTTCAAGCCGTTTCTGGAAAAACTGGCCGAGCCGGAGGCCGTGGCCAGCGACTTTCGCACCCTCATGCTCGACGGCAAGTCCATGGCCGAGACCTGCCACGCCACCAGCGACGGCCGCTACATTGAACGCCGCAGCGGCCCCATCCTCCAGGACGGCGTCTACATCGGCCGGGTGTTTTCCTATGTCGACGTCACCGACCGCCGGCGCACCGAGGCCGAACTGCGCCAGACCCTGGCCCAGCGCGACGCCCTGCTCGGCAACACCCAGATCGGCCTGGCCACCACCGTGGACGCCGTCTGCACCGACATCAACGCCCGAGGAGCCGCCCTGCTCGGCTATTCCCGCGAAGCCCTCCTCGGCCAGCCCATCGCCGTGCTCGTCCCCGACGCCGCCGTCTACCAAAGTCTGGCCGATCTGTGCGACCACGACTTCCGCGGCCAAGGCTTCACCCGCCAGGAATGCCAGATGCGGCGCGGCGACGGCGAAATGATCTGGCTGCGCGTGCATGGCAAGTCCGTACGGCCAGAAGACCCCACGACCTCCGTGGTCTGGGCTTTCGACGACATCACCGAGGAAAAGCGCCGTCAGCAAAACCTCGAACAGGCCCGCGACCAGGCCGAGGAAGCCTCCCGGGCCAAGGGGGCCTTCCTGGCCGTCATGAGCCACGAGATCCGCACCCCCTTAAATGCCGTCATCGGCCTGTCCGACGCGCTTCTCGAAGGACAGGCCGCTCCGGAACAGATCGACCACCTGCGCGCCATTCGCGAATCAGCCGGACATCTGCTTGGCGTGGTCAACGACATTCTCGACTTTTCCAAGATCGAGGCCGGCAAGCTCGTCCTCGAACGCCGCCATTTCGACGTGCGCGCCCTGGTGGCCGAAGCCGCTCGGGCCGTGGAACTGGCCGCCAGCCAGAAAGGCCTGGCCTTAAGCGTCCAGGTCGCCCCGGCCGTGCCCCCGGCCCTTCGCGGCGACCCGGGCCGGCTGCGCCAGATCCTGCTCAATCTCCTTGGCAACGCCGTCAAATTCACCGCCGCCGGATCGGTCGCCGTCACGGTGGAGACCGTGCCGGCCGACCAGACTCCGCCCGGACGGGTCGGGCTGGCCATGACCGTGACCGACACCGGCATCGGCATTGATCCGACCCGGGCCTCGGAACTGTTCGAGCGCTTCAACCAGGGGCCGGGCAACGCCGCCCGCCGCTTCGGCGGCACGGGCCTGGGGCTGGCCATCTCCAAGGAACTGGTGGAACGCATGGGCGGCCATATCGGCGTCACAAGCCGCCAAGGCGCCGGCAGCCGCTTCGCCTTCACCGTCTTTCTGCAGCTCGGCGACCCCGCCGCCGTGCCGCCGCCGCCCCAGCCGGCCAGGCACGACACGGCCGCCCTGGGACCTTTGCGCATTCTGCTGGTGGAGGATAACGCCCTCAACGCCGCCGTCACCCGGCTGCACATGGGCCGCATGGGCCATGACCTCACCGTGGCCGAATCCGCCCGAGAGGCCTTCGCTTGCCTGGTCAAGGAGCGCTTCGACGCCGTGCTCATGGACATCGAGATGCCGGAGATTGACGGCATCGAGGCCACCAGCGCCATCCGGGCCGGCGCGCCCCTGGGCAGGCCGGTCCTCGACCCCACCCTGCCCATCATCGCCGTCACCGCCCACGCCGTGGAAGACGTGCGGCAGCAATGCCTGGAGGCCGGCATGGACGGTTTTGTGACCAAACCCGTCAACTACCGCGCCCTGGAAGCCACCCTGGACGCCCTGCGCCGGGACGCGCCTCGGCTGCCGGCCCGGTTGCCCTCCCCGCCCTCCTGCCCGCCGCCGACCGAGACGGACCTTTTCGCCCCGGGGCAAGCCAAAGACAACATGGGGCTGACCTGGCCCCAGTTTCAGGGGTTGGTGCGAACGAGCGTCGACGAGGCGAACCGACGGCTGGACGAGGTCCGCCAAGCCCTGGCGGCTGGCCAGCCGGACAAGGCCGCCCTGGCCGTCCACACCTTCAAGGCCACGGCCGCCACAGTCGGGGCCTTTGCCGCCCGAAAAGCGGCCAAGGCCCTGGAAGACGCCCTACGGGACGGCAACCAACAAGAGGCTGCCGCCCTTTTGGACGATCTTGAGCAGTTGTGGGAGAAAACCCGACAGGCCCTGGACGGCTGGCGCTGCCCGCCGGAGTGACGGCGGGTTTCTCGCCGGCCGCCAAAGGCCCCAAAAGAAGATTCCCGCCCCGCCTCAGCGTAGGTCGAAGGCCACCTTGACGCTGCCCGAGGCGCGCTTGTCAAAGGCCGCGCCAAAGGCCTCGCGCCAGCGGGCCAACGGGAACAGATGGCTGAGCAGCCCGGCCGTGGGATAGGCCCCCGAGGCCAAGAGCTCCAGGGCCAGGGCATAGGTGCGCACGCGCTGCCCGCCCCGGCGCGGGTCCGGCCCGACAGCGCAGCCCGACGAACCGACCACGGTCAGCTCCCGGAACCACAGGCTCGACACGTCCACGCCGGTCAAGCTCGCCCCGGCCCCCACCATGACGTAGCGCCCGCCGGCCGCCAAGGCGACCAAGGCGTCGCCAAAGGTGCGCGAACCGCCCACGCAATCGAACACCACGTCCGCCCCGCCCTCGATGTTGCCGCCGCCAAGGGTCGTCGGCAGATAGCGCGCGCCCAGGGCCTCGGCCAACTCCCGGCGGGAGCGGGCGACGACGATCTCGTCGGCCCCGCCGGCCCGGGCCAGCTCGGCCTGCTTGCCGTGGCGCGCCGCCGCAAGCACCCGGAAATCGCCGCCCAGGGTCTTGAGGCAACGCACCACATGCTGCCCGACGATGCCCGCGCCAATGACCAGCACGGTGGCCCCGGCGGCCGGATAATGGTCCAGCACCGGCTGGAGCGCCGAGGCCAGGGAGTCGGTCAGCACCGCGTCTTCGTCACTGAGCCCTTCCGGCACGGGCAGGATGCGCGACGGATGGGCCGCCGTGCGCGTGGCCATGGCCCCGCCGGCCCGGTTGGTGAAGCCCAGAAACGACCCCGGCGGCAGATCGCCGTCCAGAAACCGCTCGCAGCGGTTGTAGCGCCCCTCGCGGCAGCTGCGGCAGGGCGGCAGGTTGCGCGTCTCGCACGGCAGCCCCGGCTCCACCACCACCCGCGCCCCGGCGGCCAGGCCCAGCTCCGGCGCGTCCTTGGCCAGGACGGCCACCATCTCGTGGCCCAAAATAAAGGGCAAACTGGCGTAGGGTTCGAGCAAGGGCGACTCGGCCCCGCGCAAAAGCCCCAAATCAGAACCGCAGATGCCGCACAGCCGGGGAACCAGCGGCAGCCAGCCTTTTGGCGGGTCAAAGGGCACGGTTTCCAGGGAAAGCGGAGCCAGGGAAGGGAAAAACCGCCTGGGAGCCAGTCTGGCGGCCGCAGCACAAGCCAAATAGCGCCAGACGCTGCGACGATAAAGAAGGGCCTGCATGGATATTTTCCTTTTTGAGCTGCCTGGAATGGCTTGAAATAATGGCGGAAACACGTATAGCTAAAAACACATGTCCCGACGCTGCCGCGTCGCGCGACCTCCGGGCCTTATACCACAAACGGCCCGCCCTCAAGGGACCGTCAAGGAGACGCACATGCTGATTAAGGATTGGATGAGCAAGACCCCGGTCACGGCCAAGGCGACCACCT
>JAEZEM010000531.1 GCA_023417745.1 Pseudomonadota bacterium | reverse complement strand
GCTCAAATCGAGGTCCGCGAAATCGAAGAGCTGCGATTCCATGGTGTCCACCACGCGGACGCCGTTGAAAAAGGGGATGCCAAGCGCCCCCACGGTGTCGAACACGCCGACAAGCCGAATGGGCATGAGGTCGGCGGCGTCGGGCGTGTCCGTTGGCGGCGCGAGTCGCTTGTTGACGCTGTCTTCCTTGTAGCGCCACCATTTGGCGTGGGCGGTCAGCCGGGCGTTTTCCGCCTGGGCCTGGCTGTGCTCCATGAGGCCGGCTCCGGCAATGAAGCCGGCCAAGGCTCGGGCCGTGAACGCGCCCCGGGAAAAGCCGAACAAAAACAGTTTGTCGCCTGGTTCATAGACCTGGGAAACGAGAAGGTAAGCGTCGAGAACCTTGCCGTGCAGCCCCACGCCCGCCATGCCGCCCGCCGGATCATGGGCGCTGAACCGGGTGCCGACGCCGTCGAGATAAAAGGCCGTCTGGGCCGGATCGGCACGTTGGATGGCCTCGCCGTGGATGAGGGTCGCCGGGAGCGACGTCGCCGCGCCGGGCAGACTGCTGAAAATCTCCCAAACATTGGTGCGACACTCCGGCCTGTTCCAGGTGCCGTCGGCACAGATGACGATGTTCTTGGACATGGCGTGCCTCGATGGTTCGGTGTTTTCCATGCGCGGCGGCCTGCCGCCAAGTCTCCTGATCGGCCGAGCGAGCCCCGGTGGCGGCCTACCCGCCCAGCTTCGGCTGGGGCAGGGCCAGTTGCGCTCCCTGGTTGGGAGGTTGGGGACTGAACTGTTGGCCCCACTGGCTCTTGGATACCTGGAAGATGGTGTGACTGGCGGCCAGAAGGATCATGAAGGAACCGTTGATGGGGGGCAGTTGCGCGAAAAGGGGCGTCTTGCCGGCCGTGGCCAGCAGTTCCTGGCCGCTGATGTTCCCGGCGACCTGGGTGAGCAGGCTCACGTAGGCGAACACCAGGATCAGCGTCATGAACACGCATTGCATGCGTGACAGGTCGAGTTTGCCAGGGCCGTTTGGGCCGTCGGCCTGGAAGATTTGCGCCAGTCGTTCGAACACGCCCGCCTGTGAGCAGGCTTTGACGTCCCCGGCCGTCGCGGCCTCGCCAGACAAGTAGGCGGCGGCCACAGGGCTGCCGGCCACGATGCCAAGGAGCAGCAGCAGGTCGGAATCAATGCCCGGAAACAGGGAGAAGGGCGTTGTCTGGGAGGCGGCGTCGCCCGCGCCAAAGGCGATGTTGCAAAAGGCCAGGGCGGAATAGCCGCCCAGGACCACGGCGGTCCAGATCACGGCCTGGGTACGGGACAGGCTGGTGCAGCGGGTGTTTGGGTCGAGCAGCACCCAGAAGGGGTCGCCGCTGGCGGCCAATCCGCCGCCTGCGACGAGGATGAAAAACGCCGCGATGCAGAGCCACATGGGGGTAAGCAGGGTGAACTGCCCTGCCTCGGTCGTCACGCGCAGAAGGTGTTGCGTCTCGCTCGACAGCGGGTCGGTCTTGCGCTTCTCTTTGACCAAGTCGGCGACGGCCTTGATCATGGCGTTCGAGGGTTTGTTCTGTTCGTTTGCCGAAGACAGGGCCTGGGATTTCGTTTGTACCAGAATTTCCTGGGCTTTCTGGCCGGCAAAATTGGCCATGACAAAGCCGTAGCCAAAAAGCAGCACGGCCACGGCGACGAGCAACATGCCGCCGGTTCGATGCGCGGTGGACATGGGAACCTCCTCGGGTCTGCACGCCTCGAAATGGGATAGGAAAGGTATAGCTAACTAAAGATGTGTTTATAAATATTGCAAGCAATATTCTCTGCGGGAACATTAAACAATATTCTGTTTGCAAATATTCGTTTCGCAGCAATGTCTGCGCCCCGATGGGCGCGGCGGCAGCATGGCCGGACCGGCGCGCGGCTGCGCTGGCCTGCGTGGTCCGCGCGGCCGCGCCTCTGGCCTTTGCCGCCGCCCTGGTGTAGGTTTGGCAGGCCAGGGAGTTCGCCGAAAAATCGGTCCGGCGGTTGACGCGGCAGGACCTCGACTTATTATGTAAACTTGCCGGGCTACCAGCCGGAAATGGGAGATACTGCCCCTATGAGCGTCGCATACAAGGATTACTACAAGCTCCTCGGCGTCTCCAAGACCGCCAGCCAGGAAGAAATATCCAAGGGTTTCAAGAAGCTCGCCCGCAAGTACCATCCCGACCTCAACCAGAACGACCCCGAGGCCGAGAAAAAGTTCAAGGAGTGCAACGAGGCTTACGAGGTCTTGAAAGACCCCGAAAAGCGCAAACTCTACGATTCCCTCGGAGCCAACTGGCAGGACGGCCAGCATTTCCAGCGTCCGCCGGGGTTCGAGAACGTCCGCTACAATTTCGGCGGTCCGGGCGGCCAGCAGTTTGACGCCGGGTCGTTCTCCGACTTTTTCGAAACCATCTTTGGCGGGATGGGGGGCGGCATGGGCGGCGGCGCGTCCGCCGGCCGGGGCGGCCGGGCCGGCGGGTTCACCGATTTCGGCGGCTTTGGCGGCGCGGGCGGCTTCGGCGGAGCCGGCGGCTATTCGCGCGGCCCCACCCGAGGGGCCGACGCCAACGCCACCCTGGAGCTGACCCTGGAGGAAGCCTACAAGGGCGGCGGCAAGGAAGTGGCCTTTCAGGAACAGGCCATCGGCCCGGACGGTTCCCCGCG
>JAEZEM010000528.1 GCA_023417745.1 Pseudomonadota bacterium | reverse complement strand
TTCGGCGCGCCGGCCGCAGCCCAGGCCGCGCTGTGGGAAAAGACCCTGGAGCCGGCCCTGGGCGAACTGTCGCGCCAGGTGTTCGTGGCCCTGGCCGGCACGGCCGTGGGCGAGGCCCTGCCCCATTTCGCCCTGCCCGACGTGGCCTCGGGACGCTACGTCTCGGCGGTGTTTAGCTACTTGCTGGCCCTGTCCCGGCGTTGACCGCAACCGGTCGAACGGGCTAGAAAATCCGTCCAAACCATCTCAGGAGAACCGCCCATGGCCGAAGACTTCAGAACGCTTCTTATGGAATCGGACCGTCTGGAAGACGGCGACCGCTGGTTTAGCGACATCCAGATCGGCGGCTGGTTCTATTTCTCGGCCCAGGCCGGCCCGTTCCACGAATCCCGGCCCCAGGCGCTGCACGAAAACCCCATGGCCTACGAGTCCTTCGACCTGCGCCTGCAGACCGTCCAGGGCGTCATCAGCTACGGCCGCTACGGGGCCTGGGAAGATCTGAAACAAAAACCCTGGGCCGCGCTTTTCAGTGAGGAGCGCCCAACCGTGCT
Source organism: Pseudomonadota bacterium (assembly GCA_023417745.1). GTDB lineage: Bacteria > Desulfobacterota > Desulfovibrionia > Desulfovibrionales > Desulfovibrionaceae > Solidesulfovibrio. The sequence continues at coordinate 6,830 of JAEZEM010000528.1, read as the reverse complement.
GCACGCCCCGGACGTGCCCGTGGCCACCTGCCAGCAGATCTACGAAGACCTCCTCGCCTACGCCCGCAAAAATCCCTTGCCCTAGCCGGGCCGGGATGCCTCCGGCGGCTGGGGGCCTGAGGCCCCCAGACCCCCCAACTGGAGAAAAAAGGTAAAGGGATTTTAGCGGGGAGCGGTCCTCTGGCGGCCGGAACGCCAAGCGCTCGTTCACCGTGATTGACGGAACCACCGGCTTCCGCACCCCGCCTGTTGCACAAACGACCGGCCGGCCACGCCCCTTCGGGCGCGGCCGGCCTTTTTCAAAGCTTGCCTCTGCAATCGAATTTACCTATCGATTTTGCCAGGAGGCATCAGACATGCAAATACTTATCGTGCTCTCCAGCCCCGAACCCGAGATCAAATGGAACGCCGTGCGTTTCGGCAACTTCCTGCTCAACGAAGGCGAGGACGTCACCATCTTCCTAAATGGCCCGGCCGTGGACCTGACCGCCGGCGACAGCGCCACCTTCCCCATCGCCGAGCAGGCCAAACTCTTCGGCCTAAGCGAAGGCGTGCTCGCCGCCTGAGGCAAGTGCCTGGGCCTCCACGGCGTGGAGGCAAAAGCGCCAATCAGCCTGTCCAACATGCCTTTTCTTTACGAGGCCATGAAGGCCGCCGACCGCATCCTCAATTTCTAGCGCCGCCTCCACGAAAAACGTCTCCGGCCTCTCGCGGGCAACAGCCTAACATTATTATTTTTTACGAAACGAGACAGTCACGCCCCGACCGGGCGGCCCCTTCCCCTGGGTCGCCCGCCGCGTTATATGGAAAAGATGATGCGCCAAACCACGCCCCCCGTCCGCCTGTCGGCTCTGGCCCTGTGTCTTGCCGCCCTGCTTTGCCTGGCCGCCTGCGCCGGCGTGGAGGACGTGCCGCCGGCCGCGCCGGCCAGACCCGGTCCGGCCCAGGTTTCACAGGCAGCCGCCCCGGGAACCCCGGCCGGCGCGCCGCCCCAGATGCGCGCCCCGGTCGCGCCGGCCCCGACCACGCCCTGGAACACCCGCATCAGCCCGGCCAGCCAGCAGATCCAAAGCTTCGCCGCCCTGGCCCCGGCCGTGGACCGCTCCATCGCCTTCGTTGGCCGCAAACCGGCCGGAGCCGTGGCCATCGACCAGCCCGGCGTGCGCCTGACTTGGGGCCAGATTCACCAGGGACTGACCACCTTCCGCCGCATCCTGCCCGAACTGGACCGCGATCCGTCGGTGCTGTCCAAATACTTCACCTGGGTTCCGCTCTCCACGGACACCCTGCTCACCGGCTACTACGAGCCCACCATCGAGGTTTCGCGCACCAAACATGGCCCTTACGTCTGGGGCATCTACCGCAACCCCGGCGGGGCCGGCAAACACCACAGTCGCGAAGCCATCGACTACGCCGGGGCGCTGGCCGGCAAAGGCCTGGAACTGGGCTTTGCCAAGGACCCCATCGCCGTCTTTTTCCTGCATGTCCAAGGCTCGGGCAAGCTGCGCTACATCGAGGACGGCTCCACGGTCTACGCCCTCTTTGACGGCAAAAACGCCCACCGCTACGTGGGCGTGGGCCGCGTCATGGTGGAACGGGGCTGCTTCCCCGAAGAAGAGATGAGCATGCAGCGCATCCGCCGCTACCTGGAGGAAAACCCGACCCAGGTGCGCGAATATCTGACCAAAAATCCGAGCTACATCTTTTTCAAGGCCTCACAGACCTCGCCGGTGGGGGCCATGGGCGTGCCCGTCACCCCCCACGCCAGCGTGGCCGTGGACCCGGGATTCATGCCCTACGGCTCGCTTCTGGCCGTGGACGGCGACCTGCCAGGCTACCCGCCCGGCGTCGGCCCCGGCGTCGAACGCTTCACCGGCTTCGTCATGGCCCAGGACACCGGCTGCATGCGGGGCAACCACTTCGACCTCTACCTCGGCCCCGGCGAAAAAGCCGCCCACCAGGCCGGCCTCATGAAAGGCACGGCCAAGGCTTATGTTCTTGTGCCAAAGTAGATAAAAAAAGAGGAAGATGCCTCCGACGGCCGGGGGCCTGAGGCCCCCGGCCCCCCCAATGGGGGAGAGAGGGGGCGGGACATGTAGAGCGACACAAGGCGGAGCCATGACGCAGGTGCTCATCGCCGACGACAACGCGATCTTCCGGGAAGTGCTCAAACGGCACGTGGTCTCGCTGTTCGGCTACGACGTCATCGAGGCCGCCACGGGCCTGGAGGCCTGCGTCCTGGCCGAAACCCGCCATCCCGATCTGATCCTGCTCGATCTGGTCATGCCCGGCCTTGACGGCATCGAAGTGATCCGCCGCATCCGGGCCAATCCGCGTCTGGCCGACGTGCCCATCATCTTCCTGTCCGCCGAGACCGACCGGCGCATCTGGGCCGAGGCGCTGTCGGCCGGGGCCAACGACTTCATGCCCAAGCCCTACCACCGCTCGGAACTGGCCGCCCGCATCAACCTCCACCTGAAGCTGGCCAGCCTCGGCCAGGAACTGCGCCGCCAAAACGATCTGCTGACCCGGGAACGCTATCTGGCCGGCTGCGTCCAGCGCCAGTTGTTGCCTCGGGATCTGGAATTTTCGGGTCTGGAAGCGGCGGCGGTCTACCAGGCCCAGGAGCAGGTGGGCGGCGACTTCTACGACGCCTGGGACGACGGCGCAGCCGTGTACGTGCTCATGGCCGACATCTCCGGCCATGGGGCCTCGGCGGCCATGCTCATGGCCGCCTGCAAGGGCTATCTGGTCTCGTTGCGCCAGGCCTTACTGGGGCCGATGGAATTGGTGGCCTCGCTTAACGCCATGCTGTGCGACCTGCTGCTGGGCGGCGACCTCGACAACATGTTCATGACGTTGGCCCTTTGCCGCATCGACCGGGCCGCGCCGCTTTTGACGGTCGTCTCGGCCGGCCATGTGCCGGTCTATGTCCTTGGCCGGACGGGCCTGACCGAACTGCCGTCCCAGGGGCCGGCGCTGGGCATTCTGCCGGACTGCGCCTGGACGCCGCAAACCACGACCTTCGCGCCTGGAGATACGCTGTTTCTCTACACCGACGGCTTAACCGAGCTGCGTTCGCCGGAGGGGGAATTTTTCGGGGAGGAGCGGGTGCTCGGGAAGCTGCGGCCGGGCACGGCCCCGCGCGACCTCATCGGCGAGATCATCGAAACGGCTCTGCCCTTTTGCAAGGGCATCCTCCACGACGACCTGGCCATGGTGGCCGTGCGTCGCCTGGCTCCGGGCGACCGCCAGACCTAGTTGGGGGTCTTTCCGGTCGCCGTTGCGGCGATCAGAAAGCCTCGCAACACGCGCCCCCCCCTTAAAACACTTTTCCCGCTGGGGGGTCCGGGGGCTTCAAGCCCCCGGCCGCCGGAGGCATCTTCCCGTCTTTCTTCCCTCAACGATACTGGGCCAAGCCCTGGTCGGCGTCGGCGAAGACGTCGAAGATCGCGCCGAGGGTGACCACGCGCACGATCTTGGCGACGTGGGGGTGCAGGCCGCACAGGCCCATGCGTCCGCCTTTGGCGGCCACGGCTTTTCGCACCGAGACCATGGCTCCGATGGCCTTGCTGTCCATGAAGGCCACCTGGGTCAGGTCCAGGAGCAGGTCGACGGCCCCGGAGCGCTCGTAGCGGGACAGGAGCGCGTCACGGAAGTCGTCGCTGATGGTATGGTCCACTTCGGATACGCCGACCGTCGCCACTAGGCAGGTTTCGGACAGTTGCGCGGACAGTTCCATGGCTCCCCCGCCGCCTGGCCGTCTGCGGCCGCAGCGTGGTTTCAGGTTTGCGGACTCGCTTAACCCGTCTTGATGACGCCCGCCCCCTTATCCCCCTTTATGGGGGGGGCTAGGGGCCTCAGGCCCCCAGCCGCCGGAGGCATCTTCCCTCTTCTCTTCCGCCTTCCCGCTTATTCCAATCCCATTTCTCAAGCAAAAGCACATTGCAACAACACATTGATTTAATTTTATAGTTATAAAACATAACTTTCGTTATGTTTTATAATAGGTATTACTCGTCGTCGCGGCCGGGCTGGTCCAGGACGGTCTGGCAGGCGGCGCGCCATTCGGGCATCCGGGCGTCGAGGCCCGAGGCCGTGAGGTAGAGTTCGTCCAGGGGGTTGATGGCGTAGCCGGGGCTGAAAATGACCATTTCGTGTTCCAGGCGGTTGGCCACGTGCACGGCGGTCAGGGGCGAAAATCCGGCCCGGCGGTCGCGGCTTGGCTCATGGTGCAGGTAGACCGCCCGCACCACTTCGTCCTCCACGCCCCAAAGCCCGAGGAGGTAGGCCCCGACCTCGGCGTGGGAGGCGCCGAAAATGTGGTGTTCCATGTCGAGGATGGTGCCTTCGCCGGCTTGGCAGGCCCGGATGACCTCCTGGTAGCGCTCGGGGAAGTTGGTGGCCATGACGAGCTTGCCGACGTCGTGCAGCAGCCCGGCGATGTAGCAGTGTTCGCGCATGGCGGCCGGGGCGGCCTCGGTTTCGGCGATGGCCCGGGCGAAGCGGGCCGTGCCCAGGCAGTGGCTCCAGAGTTTTTCCAGGTCGAAGTCGCGGAAGGCTTCCTTGTCGAAGCGGTCGAAAAGCCCGATGCCAAGAACCAGGGCCTTGACCACTTCCAGGCCCAGCAGATTGACGGCGTGGGCCGGGCTGGAGACGTGGACGCGCAGCCCGAAAAAAGCCGAATTGACGAGTTTGAGCACGCCGGCCGACATGCCCACGTCTTGGGCGATGAGTCCGGACACCTCGCGCATGGACGGGTCTTCCACGGACAGCGCGTCCAGGAGCGCGGCATAGAGGCGCGGCACGGTGGGCAGCCGGTCCAGGCGGGCGACCACGTTTTTGACCCGATCGTCGAGAAAGACTTCGCGCAACGACAGGCCCCGGGCGATGACGGCCTTGAGTTCGGCCGGCTGACAGGGCTTTTGCAGGAACTGGTGGGCCGGGCGCACGGTCTGCAGGATCATTTCCCGGTCGGAGTGGCCGGACAGCACGATGCGGATGGCCCCAGGATTTTGCACCTGGGCCTCGCGCAGGAACATGGCCCCGTCCATGCCGGGCATGCGCATGTCGGCCACCACCACGTCGTAGGGCTGCTCGGCGATCATGGCCAGCCCCGACGGGCCGTCCGAGGCGAAATCCATCTCCCACTGGTTGCGCATGTCGTGAAACATGCGACGCAGGGCCGACAGAACGTTAGGCTCGTCGTCAACGAAAAGAATGCGGGTTTTCAAGACAGTTCCCCTGGCGCGCTTCGGGCGGGCGGCGGCGACCCGAACGGCACGCGCACCGTGAAGGTGGTTCCCTTGCCCGGCTCGGACTCGAAATCGATGGAGCCGCCGTGCTTGGTCACCACGATGTTGTGGGTGATGGCCAGGCCTTGGCCCGTGCCCTTGCCCACCTCCTTGGTGGTGAAAAAGGGATCGAAAATCTTGCGCCGGTGTTCGGCCGGGATGCCGGTCCCGGTATCGGCCACGGACAGTTTGAAGGCGTCGCCGTCGGCCTCGGTGCGGATGACGATGCGGCCCTTGTCGGTGGTGCCCTTGACCTTTGCCGCCACGGCATGGGCGGCGTTGACGAGGATATTGAGGATGACCTGGTTGAAGTCGCCGGGATGGCAGTAGACCGGAGGCAGGCTCCGATCCAGTTCGAGGATCACGTCGCTTGAGTATTTCCACTCGTTTTTGGCCACGGTGACGGTATTTTCCACGGCCGCGTTGAGGTCCACGGCGGTTTTCTCCTCGCCGCCGGGATGGGAAAATTTCTTCATGGCCGAGACGATGGCCGTGACCCGGGCCACGCCTTCCACGGATTGTTCCAGGGCCCGGGGGGCCTCGTCGAGAAGGAAATCCACGTCGGCCTCGGCTCGGGCGGCCTCGACGGCGGCCAACGCGGCGGCGTCGCCGGCCTCTTGGGCCAGCCGGCGGGCCACGGCCTCGATCTTGGCCAGGGCATGGCTTACGCCGTCAAAGGCGGTGGAGAGAAAATGCAGGTTGTCGCCGATGTACTGGGTGGGGGTATTGATTTCGTGGGCGATGCCGGCGGCCAGTTCGCCGATGGATTCGAGCTTCTGGGCCACGGCCAGCTGGCGCTCCAGGGCCTTGCGTTCGCTGACGTCGAAGACGATCTCGAACAGGCGCAGCTCGCCCCGGCGCTTGGCCGTGACCACGGTCTTGATGACCGGCAGGATGCGGCCGTCGGGACGGGTCAGGCGCATTTCTTCATTGAGGATATTGCGATCGGCCAGCACCGAACAGGTCGGCAGGAGCCGGCCTTCGGGGTCGGTCCAGATGATGTCGCCGCAGCGCTTGCCGACGAGTTCTTCCCGGGTGCGGTCGCACAGCTCCTCGGCCATGGGGTTGACGTCCTCCACCACCTGGGTGCGCGGGTCGATGATGAAGATGCCGGCCCGGATGCCGGCCAGGATGCGGCGCAGCACTTCCTGCTCGTCGCGCAGGTCCTTTTCCACCCGCTTGCTGTCGGTGACGTCGGTAGCCACCCCGACGATGCCCTGGGGAACGCCGGCGGCGTCCTCGAAACGGGCCCGGTGGAAGACCAGATGGCGCTGCCGGCCCCAGGCGTCCTCCAGGGGCACCTCGAACTGCTGCACCCCGCCCTGGGCCAGGATCTCCCGGTCGCGCTCGGCCAGGTAATCGCCGACCTCGTCGGAAAAAATCGCCCCGGCCGTCAGGCCCTGGGCGCCTTCGATGGTGACGCCGAGAAAGGCGGCAAAGGCGCGGTTGACGCCGATGTAGTGGCCGGCCGTGTCCTGGACGTAGATGGGATTGACGGCGGCGTCCATGAGGCTTTTGAGCACGGCCAGGCGTTCG
>JAEZEM010000498.1 GCA_023417745.1 Pseudomonadota bacterium | reverse complement strand
CCCAAGCGAGGCAACGCCATGAACATCATCCGCAACTACCTGCAACACCGACTCAATCCCATGCACATGTACTGCCGGCTCATGGATTTCGGGCTGGCTCGCCGCAACGCCAGACGGCTGTGCTCCGTGTACGAACGCTTCATCTACCGGGGGCTGCTGTTTCATTAGTCGCCACCCGGTCGCGAAACCGGGCGGCGCTTTTGCCCGGCCAACGCCTGGTCATCGACTTGCCCCCTCGAATTCTTGACTTCTTTTCCGCCGAAACGCGTAAAACGTCCAACGCGCCCAAGCGACCCCCAAAGTACGTTTTTTTCCCACCGCGCCCACGGGGCGCGCAAAAAACGTCATCGCCCCGGCCAAGCCGTCAAGGCTCGGACCGGGGCGACCCTTTTTCGTCCACTTTGTGACAAAGACACACGCCCGACATCGGGGCGGCGGACCACCGCGCTGCGCCCCAGGCCGACCGGCGGGCCCCCGCCCGCGCCTGGCCTTATGCCTATTTATAGAACATAACGGCAGTTATGTTTTATAAATAGACAATCATATCAATGCGTCATTTACCATGGACTTTCGCTTTAGCCATAAAATCGGCCTTACGCGCCGCGCAGCCAGACCAGAATGACCAGGCACAGGCAGGCATAGACCCCGGCCAGCACGTCGTCGATCATGACGCCGTAGCCGCCCGGCAGCCAATCTTCGGAAGCCCGCACCGGCGGCGGCTTTAAAATGTCAAAGGCCCGGAACAGGAAAAAGCCGGCGATGAGCTCGAACGGCCCGGGCGCGGCAAAGGGCAACAGCGTAATCCACTGGCCAACCAGCTCGTCAATGACCACATGGCCCGGGTCCTTGCGGCCAAGGATCTCCTCGGTGCGGCCGGCCGCCTTGGCCCCGACGAAAAAGATCGCCACGAGGAGCAGCGCCCGGGCCCAGAAAGGCAGCGGGAAAAACACCAGCGGCGCGACCAGCACCGCCGCCGCCGAGCCCCAGGTTCCCTGGGCGTAGGGCATCCGGCCCAGGGGGCCAAGACCCGACACGAGCAGGGCCAAACGGTCGTTATTGGCAAACATGAGGGTCCCTCCCGAAATGGTCGCAGCAGGCTACACCCGGGCGCGCAGGCGGGCAAGGGCCGAAACTTTATGCACGTAAAAAGTTTCGGCCCGCGGCTACACCCGGGGGCGCGCGCGGGCAAGAGCGGCGTCGCGGCCGGCCTTGGCCGAGGAATCAGCTCCCATCGCGGCGGCCGGCGGCCGGTCCGGCGGCTTGGCCGCGTCACGTCTTGAAGTCGGGGCCAAAGTGTGGGATGAACAAGAATCGACGACTCGTTGTCGCCAGGCCCGAAAAGGAAGGAATCGATGCTGAGCCTCACCTATGCCGTCACGGTCTTTGCCCTGTATTTCCTGGCCTTCGTCCTGTTCTACAGCCTGTATTTCCGCAAGCGCATCTATCTGCTCCTGCTGTCCGAACACGGCTACATGGATCACTACATCGACAAATTGCCGCACATCCGCGACCGTCCCGACGAGCGCCTGGGCATGATCGAGTTCATGCTGTGCAAGCGCAAGGCCTTTGTTTGCCGGGCGCGCCAGTTCGTGGCCGCCTCCTCCGTCGCCTATCTCCTGGCCCTGGTCGGCCGGGCCGCTCTTTAATCCGCCGCCTCGCATCCCGGCCCAGGACCACCACCGCGCGTCCTGGGCCGGACCAAGCCTGCCGCCACCAGGGCCGTTTCCAGGAACGGCCCTGCTTTCCCCTATCAAGACAAGGAGTTTCGTCTTGAAGCATCTCCCCATCGCCACCCGTTTGTTGATCTTGTTTTTTGTCTCGGCCCTGTCCGCCGGCGTCATCTTTGCTGTGGGCGCGTACTCTTCCTATAGCCTGGCCAAGGCCGGGGCGGACGAAGCCCGAAACGACATGCTCGACGGCCAGCGCGCCAAGATCAAGGTCGCCACCGACGTCATGGCCGCTTCCCTGTCCAAGGCCCTGGCCGGGCTGCCCGATGAGGCCGCCAAGGTGTCGCATCTGCGCGAGGCCATCAAGGACGCCATCTTCGAAACCGACCGCTCGGGCTATTTTTTCATCTATTCCGGCACGACCAGCGTGGCCCACGCCGTCAATCCGGCCCTGCACGGCAAGGATCTCGGCGACCTCAAGGGCGCGGACGGGGTCTATTCCGTGCGCGAACTGGCCCGGGCCGCCGCTTCCGGCGGCGGGTTCGTCAATTTCTCCTGGGCCAAGCCCGGCAAGGGCGAAACGCCCAAGATCGGCTACGCCGCGCCCATTCCGGACACGCCCTACTGGATCGGCGCCGGCGTTTACGTGGACAACGTCGACGAAGCCGCCGCGGCCATGGCCGCCCGGATGCGGGAAACGGCCAACCGGGCCACGCTCATTGATTCCCTTGTTTTTGGCGTCATGTTCCTGGTCGTGCTGTTGCCCATGAGCCTTGTCGTTTCCCGGGGCATCGTGCGGCCCATCCGCGAAACCACCGAGGCCGCCCGACGCATCGCTTCCGGCGACCTCGACGTCCACCTCGAAGCCACGGGCCGCGACGAAGCCAGCCAGCTCAAGCAGGCCCTGGAAGCCATGACCGTGGCCCTGCGGGCCAATCTCGCCGCCCTGGCCGAAAAGGAGCACGAGGCCCGCGCCCAGGCCGAGCGCTCCGAACAGGCCGCCGAGGAAGCCCGCAAAGCCATGCGCCAGGCCGAGGCCGCCGGAGCGGCCATGCTGGCCACCGTCCACGGTCTGACCGGAGTCGTCGGCGAACTCGGCAGCGCCACCCGCGACCTGACCGCCATCGGCGACGGCATCCGCGCCGGCGCGTCCGGCCAGCGCCAGCGTCTCGAAACCACGGCCCAGGCCATGGGCCAGATGCGTGACGCCGTGGGCGAAGTGGCCCAAAACGCCGCCGAGGCTTCCCGCTCCACGGCGCTGACCCGAGAAACCGCCACCGAAGGCGCGACCCTGGTCAGCCAGGCCAAAACCGCCACCGACAGCCTCAAGGCCATGGCCGATTCCCTCAAGGCCGACATGGGGAAGCTTGGCAGCCAGTCCGAAGGCATCGGCGCGGTCATCCAGGTCATCTCCGACATCGCCGACCAGACCAACCTCCTGGCGCTCAATGCCGCCATCGAGGCCGCCCGGGCCGGCGACGCCGGACGCGGTTTCGCCGTGGTGGCCGACGAGGTGCGCAAGCTGGCCGAAAAAACCATGGCCGCCACCGGCGAGGTGGGACAGTCCATCCAGGCCATCCAGGCCATGACCCGCGACAACCGCGACAGCGTGGACAAGACCCTGGCCGCCGTGGACCACGTGGCCGGACTGGCCGAAGCCTCGGGGGACAAGCTGCGCCAGATCCAGACCGTGGCCGAACAGGCCGCCGCCCAGGTCCGGGCCATCGCCGCCGCCGCCGACCAGCAGGCCGTGTCCGCCCGCTCCATCATGGACAGCATGGACGACGTCAGCGAGATTGCCCGCGAAAACGCCGACCGGGCCGACGACGCCTCGCGCCACTTCGACAATCTGGCCAACCAGACCGGCGCTTTGACGGGCCTGATCAAGCAATTGAACACGCAGCAGGGGTAAGGCCGGGGCAAGGCCGGGGCAAGGCCGGCCGGTGACGCCCTCCTCGCAGAGCCCAGGCACGTCAAGCGCGGCAAAGCCGCAAACCGCCCGGGCGCATTGTCCCCAGCGCCCCCAACGCAAAACGGCCGTCCGGTTGCCCGGACGGCCGTTTGTCTGCGCAAGGCAGTCGGAAACTAGTAGGTGGCGCGGAATTCGTCGCGGCGGTTCTTGGCGTAAGCGGCATCGGAAGTGCCCGGATCAAGCGGACGCTCCTTGCCGTAGCTGACGGTGGACAGGCGGTCGGCGCCGATGCCGAGGTTGGTCAGATACTGGGCCGCAGCCTGGGCACGACGCTCGCCCAGGGCGAGGTTGTACTCGGCGGTGCCGCGCTGGTCGCAGTTGCCTTCGACGATCAGCTTGATCTGCGGGTACTGGCGCAGGATCTCGGCCTTGCGGGTCAGGTTCTGCCGAGCTTCGGCGGACAGGTTGGAGCTGTCCAGGGCGAAGTGGACCATCTGGGCCAGCTCGTTGGAAGCGGCGCCCAGCTTCTCGCGCAGCAGACGCTCCTGCTCCAGGCGAGCACGCTCCTGCTCTTCCCAGCTCGTGCCGGAACCGTCGCCGGGACCGCCGGCCTTTTTAGCGCAACCAAAACCAGCCAGGGACAGCATCAGGACCAACATGGCCATCAGCAACATTTTCGAACGCATCATTTCCTCTTCCTCCTCACATTGCCCGCCAGGGCATTGAAATATCCTCAGGGCTTTGCCCCGGGGCGTTCCCGTGGGCTGGCGAAGCGCCGCCGGAACCGGCCTCCAATTACGCCTCCCGCAATAAATTGCAACAGGCAATTAACGGAGGTTCCGGGGTGTTGCGCACATTTCGCCAACCGGCTCGGATCATTGTCCGGGACCGGGCGGACACGCGGCCCTCAAGCCGCCTCCGCCCTGGTCGCGCTACTGGGCCAGCGGCCCCCAACTCGGCATGTAGGCCGCGCCGTCGCCGGTGGGGATCATCACCGGCGGCGCGCCGTGGCGCGTGGTCACGAAGATCTTTTTCTGGCCGCTTCGCGTGGACGAAAAGGCGATGAAGTAGCCGTCGGGCGAAAAGGACGGATTCTCGTCCGAGCCGCCGCCCGAGGTGACCTGGGTTTCCTGGCCGGTGGCCAGATCCATGACGAACACCTTCTGGGCCCCGCCAAGCTGCTTGGTAAAAGCGATGAGCTTGCCGTCCGGGCTCATGCTCGGGTTGGTGTTGTAGCCCGAGGTGGTCACCCGCCGGCCCGCGCCGCCGTGCACCGTGGTGACGTAGATGTTGGGGCTGCCGGTCCCGTCGGAGACGTAGGCCATGGCCCCACCCGAGGCGGC
>JAEZEM010000491.1 GCA_023417745.1 Pseudomonadota bacterium | reverse complement strand
GGTTGCCCGCCACGGCGGGCTTCAGTCATTTTTCTGGAGAACCAATGTCCGTCAAATCCGCTGATGCCAACATCGCTCCCGCCGCCAAGGCCGCCCAGGTCGCTGCCTGGCTCTACGAAAAAAAAGCTAAAGAGATACAGGCTGTTGACGTCACAGGCCTCAGCCCCATCTGCGAGGCCATGGTCATGGCCTCGGCCGGCAGCGCCAGGCAGGCCCAGGCCCTGGCCGACCATGTCCTGGCCCGCTGCAGCGAGTTCGGCTATTCTTACCTCGGCCAGGAAGGCTACCGCCTCGGCCAGTGGGTGCTGCTCGACCTCAACGATGTCCTGGTCAACATTTTCATGGGCGACCAACGTTCCTTCTACAATCTCGAAGGCCTGTGGTCCGAAGGCAAGCCTATTGCCCTGCGTCTGACCCCGCCGGCCAAGGCCTCGGCCCCCGACGCCGCCGATCCTGACGACGAAGACGACGATCCCGAGAGCGACGCATGAAGCCCACGCCCACCCTGCTGTTGATCCTCGACGGCTGGGGCATCGCCCCGGCCGGTCCCGGCAATGCCGTGACCGAGGCCGGCACGCCGACCCTTGACCGCCTGCTGGCCGACAATCCGTCCACGACCCTGGCTTGCTGCGGTCGGGCCGTGGGCCTGCCGTCGGGGTTTATGGGCAACTCCGAGGTCGGCCACATGAACATCGGGGCCGGCCGGGTGGTCTACCAGGACATGACCCGCATCGACATTGCCGTGGAAGACGGGTCGCTGGCCGCCAATCCGGTCCTGGCCGAGCTGGCCCGGGCGTCGCTGGCTGCCGGCGGGCGCGTCCACCTCATGGGGCTTATCTCCGACGGCGGGGTGCACAGCCACATCAGCCACGCCAAGGCCCTGGCCGCCGCCTTTGCGGCCCTAGGGCAACGCGACATCTACTTCCATGCGCTCCTCGACGGCCGCGACACGCCGCCCGAGAGCGGGGCCGGCTACGTGGCCGACTTGCAGGCTTCCCTGGACAACCTCGGCGCGGGCCGCGTCGCCTCGCTCATCGGGCGCTTCTACGCCATGGACCGCGACAACCGCTGGGAGCGGGTGGCGCAGGCTTACGCCGCCCTGACCGAGGGCGCGGGCGTGCCGTTTACCGACCCGGTCGAAGCGGTCAAGGCCGCCTACGCCGCCGGGGAGACCGACGAATTCGTCAAGCCGCGCGTCCTGGCCGGAGGCGAGGGGGTCATCCGCGACGGCGACGCCGTATTTTTCTTCAATTTCCGGGCCGACCGGGCGCGCGAGATCACCAAGGCCCTGGCCTTCGCCGATTTCGACGCCTTCCCCCGGAACCGCGTGCCCGCGCTGTCGGGCTACGCCACCATGACCGAGTACGACGGCTCGTTTGGCCTGCCGACGGCCTTTGCGCCGGTGGCCGTCACCGACGTCCTGGGCGAGGTCTATTCCCGGGCCGGGCTGACCCAGCTGCGGCTGGCCGAAACGGAAAAATACGCCCACGTCACCTATTTCTTCAACTGCGGCCGCGAGGAGCCTTTTCCCGGCGAGGAGCGCCTGCTCGTGCCTTCGCCCCGGGACGTGGCCACCTACGACCTCAAGCCCGAGATGAGCGCCGCCGCCGTTACCGACGCGTTTTTGGCCTCCATGGACAAGGGCCATAGCCTGTCGGTGGTCAACCTCGCCAACTGCGACATGGTGGGGCACACCGGCATCCTGGAGGCGGCCAAGACGGCCGTGCGCACCGTGGACGCCTGTGTGGCCCGCATCACCTCGGCCACCGCCGCCGCCGGCTGGCGGGTGCTCGTCACCGCCGACCACGGCAACGCCGAGGAAATGATCGCGCCCACTGGCGGCCCCATGACCGCCCATACGCTGAGTCCGGTGCGGCTTATTCTCGTCGACCCGACGCGAAAGGGCGTCACGCTCTCGTCGGGCAAGCTCGGCGACATCGCGCCGACCATTTTACGTCTGGCCGGGCTGCCCGTGCCCCAGGCCATGACCGGGCAGTGCCTGATCGCCGGGGAGGGCGCATGAGCAGCGAATCGCGCAAGCCGCTGACCCCGGCCAAGCCGGTCGGGGTGGAACTGGTGTTTCTCTATCCTTGCCCGTTTTGCCGGCGCGAGGTGCCGGTGGTGGCGCCGGTCAAGCCGGCCATGATCGCCTGCGACGCCTGTCGAGGGCGGTTTCCCATTGTGCCCGTGGACGAGCGCTCGGTGCGCTACGTCAAGATCGCCATGGCCGGCGGCAAGGCGGCCATCGACCCGGATTTCATCTGACGCCCGGCGCTGCCCGGCGCTCTGTCCCGCCAAGGAGGAACCCCCATGGCCGTCAGTCCCCTCGCCGGCAAGCCGGCGCCGCGTTCGCTTCTCGTCAACGTGCCGCGTCTGGTCGCCGCCTATTACGCCGTCAAGCCCGATCCAACCGATCCCTTGTGCCGCGTCGCCTTTGGCACCTCGGGCCATCGGGGCACGTCGTTTAACGGTTCCTTCAACGAAGACCACATCCTGGCCACGACCCAGGCCATCTGCGACCATCGGGCCGCCAAAAAGATCACCGGGCCGCTTTTCCTGGGCATGGACACCCACGCCCTGTCCGAGCCGGCCTGGATCACCGCCCTGGAAGTGCTGGCCGCCAACGGCGTCACCGTACGCGTCCAGGCCGGCCGGGGCTACACCCCGACCCCGGTCATCTCCCACGCCATCTTGACCTTCAATCGCCATCACCAAGGCGTTATGTCCGACGGCATCGTCATCACGCCGTCCCACAATCCGCCCGAGGACGGCGGCTTCAAATACAATCCGCCCTCGGGCGGCCCGGCCGACACCGACATCACCAAGGCCGTGCAGGACGCCGCCAACGCCTACCTCGAAAA
>JAEZEM010000379.1 GCA_023417745.1 Pseudomonadota bacterium | reverse complement strand
CACCCCCTAGCCTCCTCCCCCAACACGCCACCACGGCCTTTTCAGGAAGCCGCTTGGGCCACTCCCTGGGCCTGGGCGGCTTCCGCTTTTTGTCGACCCCGCCTTATCCCGCCGTTTTGGCTTGCTGGACGCCCTAATCGTGATTATAGCCCGAGGACGCCATTGCAGAAAAGGCCTTGCGGTCGTTTCTCGGCGCGGGCTTGTCCGCGTCAGCAGGCCATGGCGTGGGAGCATCTTTTGGAGAATAAGGATTCCGGCCCCCAGGCCTTTCTCGACTTCGTCAACCAGCGGCTGGCCAAGCGTCAGCGCGAACTTGACGCGGCCATCAAATTTTCCAGCCACGCAGCCCAGGTGGAGTCCATCGTCATGGAACTCAAGGCCGTGCGCACCAAATTCATGACGCTGATGCGCCGCGAGGGCCTGCTATGAGCCGGCTTGGCCGGCTGGCTGGGCTGCTCCTGGCCGTCTTGTCGCTGGTCGGCCCCGGTCCGGCCTTGTCCCAGGTTCCGCCCAAGGCCCCGGCCCCGGCGGTCCGGGCGGCGGGCGGCCACGACATCGTCGGCGACTGGACGGCCGAGGCTCTGGGCCAGACGGTCACGGCCAGCTTCACCCGCCAGGGCGACATGATTTATGGCGTGGTGGTCATCCCGGACCCGCTTTCCGGCAGTTCCAACACCTACCATGTCGCCGGCGTGATCCTGGGCGACGAGTTCGCGGCCCAGCACGCCAGCGGCCATCTGCTCAAGGGCACGCTCACCGGCCCGGACACGGCCGAGGCCGTCTTCGCCCCCAAGTCCGGCCCCTCCCTCAAGCTGCGCCTGACGCGGCGCTCTGGTCCCTAAGGTCGCCCTTAAAAAATACGACAGTATTTTTTAAGAAAAATCAGTGGTTTTCGTCTTTCCGCGAAACGCCATGGGCGCTTTTCGCGGATGCGACCTTCCGGCCGGTGGATCGAAGGGTGTCCCGGCGTTTCCAGGGCAACGCTTGACCACCGCTCTTTTTCAAGGGGGCGCGCACCCTAGGCCGTCTTCCCCTGTCCCGGCGGCACCACCGGCACGGACTCGTCCTGGGCCCGCCCGGTCCAGGCCCGCTTGACCGCGTCCACGTCCTCCTTGGGCAGAGTGGCTTCGACGGCGTCAAAGATGCGGTTGCGGATAAACACGAGATCCTGGTAGCTCGGGGCCTGTTCAATCATCTCCAGATAATACGCCAGGGTGTTGTCCTGCGCCATGACCATGCGTCTCCCATGGCGGCTGGTTGCCGTGACAACGGGTGTAGCCGAGGCGGCCGGCCGGGGCAACGTCGTTTGTGCCCGCAAGGCGTGGTCTCGCGCGTTTTGGCGGCGCGCCGGCGCCGTTTTCCAGGCGACGCGCCACAATCCGCACGGTTAAAGGGAGGCGTCCTCAGCCTTCCGGCGTATTGAAAAAACCGCACTTTTCGCAGACAAAGCCGGCGTATTCCGGCCGGCCGTCGTCAGCCAACCAGACTTCCACCTCGTTTCGTTCCGAGCAGTTGGCGCAGTACACCAGCGCGATATGGGTTTGCGGGTCGTAGTCGCATTCCACGCCGCCAAGGATGATGGAGTCTTCCTGGGCCATAGCCTCTTCCTCCTGTTTCGGACGCTCCCTTGTAGCACGCCGGCCGGCCGGGGCAAGCCCCGGGGATTGCCAGCCGGGGCCGGCCGGGCTATCCGAGGGCGGCAAAACCCGTATAAGGAGTGACCATGTCCCCGCGCCCCCTCGTGCTGCATGACGCCTTTGCCTTTCCCGGCGGCGGGGAACTGGTGGCCGTGACCTTGGCCCGGGCCTTTGAGGCCGATCTCGTGACCGGCCGGTTCGATCCGGCCGCCTTTCCGGACGGCTATTTCGCCGGCCGCGTCCCGTCGAGCCTTGAGGCCCGCGCCCGCCATCCGCTGGCCGCCAAGCTGTCCCTGACCCTGGCCATGTCGCTGGCTTTCGAGGGGATGCCCCCCGTGGCCACGCCGCTGGCCCTGCACAGCGGGGCGCTGACGCTGCTCGGCCATGGCCGCATCCACGGGCCGCAACTGCTCTATTGCCACACCCCGCCGCGCATCCTCTACGATCACCGCGACTTCTACCTCGCCCGCCAACCAGCTTTTCGCCGGCCGCTGTGGCGGCTTTTGGCCAAGCGCTACCGCCGCCGCTACGAAGCGGCCGTGCAGGCCATGGACGTCGTGGTAGCCAACTCCGAGACCGTGCGTCGGCGCATCCGTGATTTTCTGGGCCTGGACGCCGTGGTCGTCCACCCGCCCGTGGACACGGCCGCCTATCAATATAAAGGGCAGGAGCCGTTTTATCTGTCCACGGCCCGGGTGGACGTGCTCAAACGGGTGGACCGCGTCGTGGCCGCTTTTGCCGCCATGCCGGACAAGAAGCTGGTGGTGGTGTCGGGCGGCTCGGAACTTGACCGGGTGCGGGCCATGGCCCGGGAATGTCCCAACATCGAGATACGCGGCTGGACCGAGGCGGCCGAGCTGCGCCGGCTCATCGGCACGGCCATCGCCACCATCTACATCCCGCGCGACGAGGATTTCGGCATCTCGCCGGTGGAATCCATGGCCGCCGGCAAGCCGGTCATCGGCGTGCGCGAGGGCGGGCTGACCGAAACCGTGATTGACGGCCAGACCGGCATCCTGTTGCCGCCCGACCCCAGGCCCGAGGACGTGGCCCGGGCCGTGCGCGACCTGGGCCCGGCCGAGGCCCTGGCCATGCGCGAGGCTTGTGTGCTGCGGGCGGCGGCCTTTGACGCCACGGTCTTCGTGGAAAAAATGCGGGCGCTGGCCCAGGACGTGATGGGCCGCCGCTCAGGCAATGGTTCGAAAAAATGAGAAAACTGCGCATCCTCGTCAACGCCGTGCCCCTGGCCACGGTCAATACCGGCATCGGCCGCTACCTGCGCTGCCTCTACGCCGCCATCGAGCGTGACTACGGCCGCGACCTCGACATCGCCTACTTCGACGGCGCACGCGTCTCGCCGACCCCGCCCCAGCCGCCGGCCGACCTGGCCGGCCGTTCGCGCCTGACGAGCCTGCTCTGGAAGCTCCCGCCGGCCGTGGGGCTGGCCGTGCGCCTGGCCCGCCACTGGCAGCGCGAAGCCATCTTTTACCAGGCCGCCAAAGGCTACGACCTCTACCACGAGGCCGCCTTTTTCCCGTTCCGCGTGCCGAAAAACGTGGGCACGGTCTTCACCATCCACGACCTGTCGCTCATAACGCTGCCCGAGCGCCATCCGGCCGAGCGCGTGCGCTACTTCAACCGCTATTTCCATAAGCGCCTGCCCGGCGTCGCGCGCTACCTGGCCGTCTCCAAGTACACCAAGGCCGAGATGGTCCGGTTGCTGCGTCTGGACCCCGAGCGCATCCGCGTCACCTGGAACGCCCATGAACCCGAAGTGTTCCATCCCGTGGATGGCCCTTTGCCGGCCGGGCTGCCCGAACGCTATTTTCTCTTCGTCGGCACCAACGACCCGCGCAAAAACCTGCACGTCATCCCCAAGGCCCTGGCCGCCGCCGGCCTGGACGTGCCGCTCGTCACCGCCGGCTGGAGCGGCTGGTCGGCCGAACGCCTGGACGGAACGCCGCCCATCGAATTCGGCTACTGCGACGACGCGACCTTGGCCGCGCTCTATTCCAAAGCCCTGGCCCTGGTCTATCCGAGCCTCTACGAAGGCTTCGGCCTGCCCGTGCTGGAAGCCATGGCCTGCGGCTGCCCGGCCGTCACCACCCGGCTGACCAGCCTGCCCGAAGTGGCCGGCGAGGCCGGCATCTACCTCGATGACCCGTCCGATCCGGCCGCCATGGGGCAGACCCTGGCCCGGGTCGCCGCCGACGCGCCCCTTCGCGCTGAGGCCTCCCGCCTGGGCCTGGCCCGGGCCGGACTGTTCTCCTGGGCCGAATCGGCCCGGCGGACAGTGGAGGAGTTCGAGAAGAGCTTGTAGGAGGAGAAGAGGCCTCCGGCGGCCAAAGGGGCTGAGCCCCTTTGGAAACCCCACCTGGGGTTCTGTAAACAATGTCCAAACGATGGTGTTTGGAAGTTATAGAGGAAGAAAAAGATGAAAGACGGTCTGGGTATCTATTACTATCCCAATCCCGCCGACAAACGGGTGCGCATGTACGTGCGCGAAAGCTTCGGCCAGGTGGAATTCCGCCTGTGGAACCGCGAACACCCCGAGATCTGGGAGCGCCACGACTGGATTCCCTACGCCGACATTGAGGCGGCCGCAGCGGAATACAAAAAGCGCGGGGCCGGGGCCGATCCCCTGGTCATGTACGACGCGAACGTGGCCAAGCGCCTGCTGGCCGACGAGGGCTGATCTCATGGCTGCCGGGCCGGACTATCGCGTGTACGGCGAGATAAGCGGCGTCGCCCCGGAAGCCTGGGAGCGCCTGGCCGGGCAGTGCCCGCTGGACACGGCCGACTACGCCGACGGGACGCTGACTTTGGAGCACGAAGGCCGCTGGGCGGACGTCGAGGGCTTCCTGGAGGCCCTGGCCGAGACCTTCGGCCCCGAGGCCTCGGGCCACTGCGACGCCATCGACAACGACGCCTGGACCATCACCCGCTACGTGGTGGAGCAGGGCCATATGACGAGTCAAACCTTCGGCATCAATGATGTTCTGGAAAACACCGTCAAGGAAGGCAACCTCTAGCGGCGCGGTGGG
>JAEZEM010000450.1 GCA_023417745.1 Pseudomonadota bacterium | reverse complement strand
CTTGGCGATGGTGGTGGTCTTGCCCACGCCGTTGACGCCGATCATCATGACCACTTCGGGCGGATTGATGGCCTTGATGGTCTTGGGGGTGCGGAAAATCTCGGCCAACTCCTCGCGCAGGATCTCCTTGAACACGGCCGGATCGGTGGTTCCCCGTTTGCGGACCTTGTCGCGCAAGGCGTCCAGCAGCTTGGCCGCCGGCTCGAAGCCCACGTCGGCCATGATGAGGATTTCCTCCAGCTCTTCCCAAAAAGCTTCGTCGATGACGGCATGGCGGCCGAGCAGGCCGTCGATGCGTTTGACGATCTGTTCCTTGGTCTTGGCCAGCCCTTCGGAAAGTTTAAGGAAAAGGCGGTTGCGCTCGTCTTCCTCGTCTTCGAGGTCCAGGGCCAGGGCCAGGCGGTACTGGAGTTCGGAGCGGAACAGCTCCACCTCGTCGTACTCCATGACCGCCACCCAGTCGGCGAACTTGGCGACAAAGGCGTCGGCCTCGGCGGCCGGAGCTTCCAGGCTTTCGAACAGGAAGCGTAGGCGTTCCCACAGGACCGGCCCGGCCACGTCCACGTCGGCCAGCAGCACGTCGAGCCAGACGGACAGCTTGGGTTCGGCTTGGCGCAGGGCCAGGACCAAGGCGTTGCGCCACGGCGCTTCGTCGGCAGCCGAGGGCGCGGCCGGGGCTGTGGGCGCCGCTGCCGGCTGCGGCACGGGAGTCGGCTGCGGCACGGGGACGACGGGTTCAGACTCGGCCGCGACGGACTGCGGCTTGGGCGCGGCAACCGGCGTCGGTTCAGGCTCGGGAGCCGGTTCGGGCATGGGTTGCGGCGTCGCGGCCGCCTCGGCCAGCGGTTCGGACTCGGGAGCGGCCTCCGGCTGGACAGGCGGGGCGGCTTCGGCCAGAGCGGCCGACTGGACCGCAGCCGTCGGCTCGACGTCGGCTAAGTCCTGAAGCGGCGTCTCGCGCGCGGCTTGGGGCGCGGCAGCGGGTTCCCGTGCGATAGTCGGTTCAGGCTGCGGTGTGCTGTCGGCCGGTTTCGGCGCGATGGCCGGCGAAAGATCGGTTGCGGCTTGGGCCTCGGCCTGAGCCGCCGACTCGGCTGCCGGAGGCGAAGCTGCCGTATCGGCGGCGACGGCCGGGGCGGGCTGCGTCGCGGCAGGCGCTTGCGGGGCCGGTTGCGCTGCCGGCGTGGCGGCGGTTTCGACCGTATCAGCGGCGACGGGCGCAATTTCGGATGGGGCAGGCGTGGGTTCGGCAGCCGGAGCAGGGACCTCGGTCGGAGCTTCGGCGGCGGGCTGAACCGTGGCTTCCGGGGCGTTGTCTGCCGTCCAGAATTTCTTGAGCTTGGAAAAAAAACCCATGGGGCGTGATCCTTCTGTGCGAAAGGGCGTTGGCAAACCAGGCGCGCCGGACGGCGCGGCCAAAAAGTATAGCTTTTAGGCTTTCTGGAAGCAACCGCCGCGTGTCGGCGGGCCGGCCGGCGGTCAGCCCAGGACGGACAGGGCCTGGTCGAGGTAGGAGCCAATGGCCTGCCTGGCCGGGTCGGGGAGCTGGCGGAACTTGAGCCCCAGTTCCAGTCGGCGGCCGGACAGGGCAACGCGTTTGACCACCCCGGCCAGGGCCGTGTCCGGGGACTGGCCGAAAAGGCCGCAGCGCAGCAGCACGTCGTCATCGATGGCCACGGGCGGGGCCATGGCCGGCGCGGTCTCGGGCAGGGCGGCGGAAAACAGGCAGCCGGAATGGCTGAGGTCCAGGACCATGCCCGGCAAATCGGCTCCGGCCACGCAGGCCTGGCCCGGCAGACAGCAGGCTATCCGGGGGTGGCGGCGCAGGTCGTGGGATTCGAGCTTTTTGGGAAACGTGAAAAAGACCAGGGGAAAGGGAATCTGGATAAACCGGATGACCCGGGTGGAAAAGCCCACCACCGTGCCTTCGTGCAGATAGCGCACGATGGCCGTGTTGTCGGGATACAGGAGCTGATAGAGGGCCTCGCGGCCGGTGTCCGGCACGGCCGGGGCCTGGGTGACGACGAAGCGGCCGCGCACATGGCCCACGCAGACCGAAGCCAGCTTGTCAGGCAGGCCGGACAGCTCCAGGATGACCTTGGCCCCGGGCGGGCAGTGGAAATGGTTGAGGTCCGGGCCGTTCATTGTGGCGCTCCCGCCTCGGGCGTGGCCCCGGGCACGCCGTTTTTGGCCAGGTAGTCACGGTATTTGAGCGCCGCCTCGAAGCCGGCGTCCAGGGACAGGGCGGTTTCCAGATGCGTAACGGCCCCTTCGAGATTGCCGGATTCGGCCAGGGCGCGGGCAATGTTGAAATGCAGATGGGCGTCGTCGCCATTGTGCTCCAGGGCCTTGCCGTAGAAGGCGATGGCTTCGGCGAAGTGCTTTTCCTTGCGCAGGCTGATGCCGAACTCGTTAAACAGATGACGCTCCTGCTCCTGGAAGATGGCGTCGTTGCTCATGAGCCGGCCCAGGGCCGCGGTCAGCTTCTTGCCGTCGCCCTTTTGCATGTGGATCTTGCCGAGTTCGATGTTGGATTTGGGGTGCTTTTCGTCCAGGAGCAGGGCCTTGCAGAATTCCTTTTCCGCCGCGTCCAGATCGTCGGCGGCCAGATACTTGTCGGCCTGATCCAGCTTTTTCTGGAGGGAATCAATGAACGGCCGGCAACGTTTCTCGTAATACCCGACTTCTGGAGTATAATTCTTGATGAACTCCCCCTTGGAAATGCTGTTCAGCGGTCCCGAGGGAACGGAGTTGGCGTTGAGGGCCTGGACGACGTATTCATCGTCCTCGGTGCGGCGAACGAACCAGAGGGTTTTTTGCTCGTAGGTGCGGGCCGTGGCTCCGTGGCCGGTACCTGCCGCCTTGACCAGGGAATACACGCCCAGGATGCGGCAATGGGCCAGCGGGTTCTCGCCATGTTCCTCATTCTGTTCGGGAACGTCCGTCATATCAGTGGACACGATACAATCCATTGGTTCGGGGCGATTCGACCAACGAAGTCAGGCGTGAGTCGAAGGAAATGCCGGGTTTTCCAGGCGAATGCAGAAGACTAGCAAGCTTGCGCGAGCCTGGTCGGGCGACAAGGCCCAACTACAACAGTAAACGACTACACCGGGTTAGGCCCTTTGTCAAAAAAAAGGCGACGCCTCGTCGAAACGAGCGTCGCCTTCGGAGGATGGGATAGCCGTTGACTGGGTCGCAGCTTGCGGCCCTAACAGCCCTCGCCGCCGCCGCCGCAACAGGCCTTGCCCAGACCCTTGCGCCGGCTCTTGAGCTTGGACAGGTCGCCCGCGCCATAAACTTCGGCCAGGGCCGTCTCCACCAGACCAGAGCATTCGTAGGGCAGCACCCCGGAATCGGCCAGGATCTTGCGCGGCGTCTCGCCGCAGGCGGCCATGAGCACGGCTCGGCAGTCCAGGAGAAGCTTGGCCATGTCGATCCAGCGCTTGGTGCCGCCGCCGGGTTCGGGGGCGTAGCGGTCCTCGACAAAGACGAAGTTGTCGCCGTCCTGCTTCCAGATCTGAAACTTGTGGGCCTCGCCCAGGTGCATGTTGACGAGCAGCCCCTCGCGGCTGGCCACGGCGACGTAAGGCCGCTTGGACAGATCCACGCCCGGCAGCGACCTGGCGCAGTCGCCGAGGATGCCGGCCATCTCGCCCGAGAGGTCCTTGCCGAGAAGCCCCACGGCGTCGGCCCGGCAACGCTTGCAATGGGTCATCTGAGGCACCACGTCCTTGGCCTTTTCGCGAAGCGTGTGGATCAGTTCGTGGGACGGAGCGGGCACGTCGGCAAAAGGCGTGTCGGCCACCGGGAAGATGGGCATGATGTTTTGGATGTCCACGCCAAGCTCGGACAGGGTGTTGGAGACCTCCAGCACGTGGTGGTCGTTGACGCCCGGGATGGCGATGGTGTTCGATTTGACGATGACGTCGTGTTCCTTGAGGATCTTGATCCCTTCGAGCTGGCGGGCCAGCAGCAGCTTGGCCGCCGCCTCGCCGCGCAGGATGACCTTGCCGTCGCGAGCCCAGGAATAGACCTTGGCCCCGATTTTCGGGTCCACGGCGTTGACCGTGACGGTGACGTGGGTGACGCCCAGTTCGGCCAGGGTCTTGGCGTGGGCCGGCAGGGCCAGGCCGTTGGTGGACAGGCAGAAAAGCAGCTGCGGGTACTTGTCTTTGAGGAGCGCTATGGTCTCGATGGTCTCGGGGTTGGCCAGGGGGTCGCCCGGGCCGGCGATGCCGCATACGGTGATGCGGGGTTCCTTTTCCAGCACCTTGTCCATGTAGAGCAGGGCCTGGGCCGGGGAGAGCACGGCGCTGGTGACGCCCGGGCGCGATTCGCTCACGCAATCGTACTTGCGATTGCAGAAGTTGCACATGATGTTGCACTTGGGCGCGATGGGCAGGTGGACGCGGCCGCAGGTTCCGGCGGATTCGCGATTGAAGCACGGGTGCTTGGACAGGTCCTTTTCGGTGGTCATGATCGCGCTCCTTTAGAGATAGCCGTAACCAACGGCGCTGTCTTCCTGCTTGCGTTCCAAAACGATGTTGACGAGTCGGTCGAAAAGTTCCTGGGTGCCGCCGTAGGCCACGTGGCGCATGCGCTGGCCGCCGAAGCGGTCGTGGATGGGGAAGCCCACCCGCATGAGCGGCACGTTCCAGGCCTTGGCGTAGGTGTAGCCCTTGCTGTGGCCGACCAGCAGATCCGGGGCCAGATCGACCGCCTGCTCGGCGATGTCGTGGAAGTCCACGCCTTCGCGCGCCTCGGGCGGTTCGGGCAAAAGCCCCTCGGTCACGGCGGCGAGCTGCGTCTTGAAATTCTTGCAGGTCGCGCCGGTGGCGCACAAGATGGGCTTGACCCCGATCTCGGCCAAAAAGGCCGTCATGGCGATGACCAAATCTTCCTCGCCGTAGACGATGGCGCGTTTGCCGGCCACGTACTTGTGACCGTCGACATAAGCGTCCACCAGCCGGCCGCGCTCATCCTGGTACTTCTTCGGCGTGGGCAGGCCGGTCAGTTCTTCCAAGGCGGCGAAAAAGGCGTCGGACTCGCGGATGCCGACCGGGATGCCGACCCGGAGGTTTTTGACGCCAAAGCGGCGTTCCAGGTTGGCCCCGGCCGATTCGGCCACATGGGCGGCCCGGCCGCACTCGATGGACCCCAGCGACCCGGACATGGCCCGGATATCGGCCAGAGTCGTGCCGCCGGCCGGGAGCTTTTCGTAGTCCAGCAGCGCCGGCCGGTCCATGGAGTCGGAGATGTCCGGCAGGATGGTGGCGTCAACGCCGAAGTCGGCCAGGATGTCCTTTACGTGCCGCAGGTCGGCCGGCGACACCAGGCCGGGCATGAGGTTGACGCGCCGCTGCGGCGCGGCCTTGACCTGCACGAGCTGGCCGGCCAGGGCGGCCACGGCGGCGTGCCAGCCTTCCATGTGGGTGCCGGAGTAGCTCGGGGTAGAGACATGGACGATCTCGGGCAGGGGCAGGTCGGCGAACTCCTTGCGAAATTCGGCCAAAAGCCGGGGCACGTCGTCGCCGATGGTTTCGGTCAGGCAGGTGGTGGCCACGCCGACCACCGACGCGCCGTACTTGCTCATGACGTTCAAGATGCCCTTCTTGAGATTGGGTCCGCCGCCAAAGACGGCCTGCTTTTCGCCCAGGGCCGAGGAGGCGATGTCCATGGGCTCGCGGAAGTGGCTGATGATGTAGCGGCGCATGTAGGTGGCGCAGCCCTGGGAGCCGTGCAGGAAGGGGATGGCCCCTTCGACGCCCCGGAAGGCCAGGGCGGCGCCCAACGGCGTGCACAGCTTGCAGGCGTTGGTGGTGGAGACGTAGGGCGAGTCGCTCATATGGCCTCCTTCTTGGCGGCTTCGGCCTTGGCCATGGCTTCGCGGCGGGGGACGAACCGCCAGATGGGGCTGGTGGCCGAGGCGTGGACCTCGCGGGCGAAGTTGAGCATCCCGACAAAGCCTTCCAGGGCTTCCTTGCGTTCGTGGTTGTGGTCGCAAAAGCCGACCCCGAGCTTGTGGGCGATGGGCCGCTCCTTGACGCCGCCGACAAAGAGATCGACGTCGAGTTCCTTGACGAACTTGGAAAGTTCCAAGGGGTTGGAGTCGTCCACGATGACCGTGCCCGGGTCGCAGATGGCGGCCAGCTCTTCGTAGTCTTCCTTGGTGCCGGTCTGGGAGCCGACCAGCACGACCTTCATGCCCAGGTGCCGGAAGGCTTTGATGAGCGAAAAAGCCTTGAACGCGCCGCCGACGTAGATGGCGACTTTCTTGCCTTCGAGATCCTTGCGGTACTGGCCGAGCTGGGGCAGCAGCACCGAGAGTTCCTCGCGCACCACCTGCTGGGCGCGTTCCATGATGCCCGGGTCGCGGTCCTTAAAATGTTCGGCCACGGCGTAGAGGGAGTCGGCCATGTCCTCGATGCCCAGGTAGGAGGCCCGGATGAACGGGATGCCGTACTTGTCCTGCATCATCTTGGCCAGTTCCATGGTGGCCCCGGAGCACTGCACCACGTTGAGGGCCGCGCCGTGGGCCCGGCGGATGTCGTCCACCCGGCCGTCGCCGGTGATGTTGGCCACGGTTTCCACGCCCATGCGCTTGAAGTAGTCGCGGATGATCCAGATTTCGCCGGCCAGGTTGAAGTCGCCCAGGATGTTGATGGAGATGGGGCTGATGTTGGAAATGTCGCCCGTGCCGGTCAGGGTGAACATGGCCTTGCAGGCGGCGGTGTAGCCCTCGCGCTTGTTGCCCTTAAATCCCTCGGACTGGACCGGGATGACCGGGATGCCGGTCTTTTCGGCCACGTCACGGCACACGGCGGCCACATCGTCGCCGATGATGCCCACGATGCAGGTGGCGTAGACAAAGGCCGCCTTGGGCTTATGGCGTTCGATCAGTTCGAGCAGGGCGGCCTTGAGCTTTTTCTCGCCGCCGAAAATGACGTCTTTTTCCTGGAGATCGGTGGAAAAGCTCAGGCGGTGCAGTTCCGGACCCGACGACAGGGCGCCTCGGATGTCCCAGGTGTAGACGGCGCAGCCGATGGGGCCGTGCACCAGGTGCAGGGCGTCGGCGATGGGGTAGAGCACCACGCGCGAGCCGCAAAACACGCAGGCCCGCTGGGACACCGCCCCGGCCAGGCTGTCGCGGTTGCAGGCCAGCTCAAAGGGCCCCTCGCCGGTACGGTGGATCTGATCCCGCCGCTCCTCGAAAATCGCCTGTTCCATAACGCTCCTTTTCCTGTCGCCAATTGTCAGGACGATCGTGACTCTACAAGGAGTGTGCCAGAATGCAATATATTGATTTTATTGATTGAGATTGGCGAAAGATCTGGTCGAAGACAAATATGTCGTAACGTCTGCGACAGAATTGTAGGCCTGCCGCGTGGCTGGTCGGGAAATTGCGCCAGGATGGCGGAAAGAGCATTTCCCGGGTTTGGGCCGGACAAAAACGGCTGTTTGTCCGGCCGGCAAGGGTGTTGGTCCGATTTTTCAGGTTCCGGGCGGCCAAAAACCGCACTTCCTGCGTTTTGACACCAGTCGGCAAGGCGTCTACACGGCCGGAAAGCGCCGGTTACAACCGGCCATCACCCCAGGAGGAATTGACGATGCTGAAAGACATGAGCCTGTTTCGGGAAGCCTGCCTGATCGGCGGCCAGTGGGTGGCGGCTGATACCGGCGAAACCGTGGCCGTGGACAATCCGGCCACTGGCGAAATCCTCGGCCATGTGCCGCGTTGCGGCCGCGACGAAACCCGCCGGGCCATCGAAGCCGCTTCCGCCGCCTGGCCGGCCCTGCGGGCCATGACCGCCCTGGAGCGGGCCGACATGCTCCTGCGCTGGCACGACCTCATTCTGGCCAACAAGGACGATCTGGCCAAGCTCATGACCCTGGAGCAGGGCAAATCCCTGGCCGAGTCGGCCGGCGAGATCGGCTACGGCGCGAGTTTTATCCGCTGGTTCGCCGAGGAGGCCCGCCGGGCCTACGGCGACGTGGTCCCGGCCAATGCCCGGGGCCGC
Organism: Pseudomonadota bacterium; assembly: GCA_023417745.1. GTDB lineage: Bacteria > Desulfobacterota > Desulfovibrionia > Desulfovibrionales > Desulfovibrionaceae > Solidesulfovibrio. The sequence goes on along the minus strand of JAEZEM010000450.1, from coordinate 1,087 downwards.
ATGATCCTCGTCACCCGCGAACCCGTGGGCGTGTGCGGCATCGTCACCCCCTGGAACTTCCCCATGGCCATGATCGGCCGCAAGGTCGGCCCGGCCCTGGCCATGGGCTGCCCCACGGTCATCAAGCCCGCCTCCCAGACGCCTTTCTCCGCCCTGGCCCTGGGCGAACTGGCCATCCGGGCCGGCATCCCGGCCGGCGTGGTCAACATCGTCACCGGCAACGCCCGGGCTATCGGCGCGGAACTCACCGAAAACCCCGCCGTTCGCAAGGTGAGCTTCACCGGCTCCACCGAGGTCGGCAAGATGCTCATGGCCCAGTCGGCCGCCACCGTCAAAAAGGTTTCCATGGAACTCGGCGGCAACGCGCCGTTTCTCGTCTTTGACGACGCCGACATCGACGCCGCCATCGCCGGAGCCATGGCCAGCAAATACCGCAACTCCGGCCAGACCTGCATTTGCGCCAACCGCTTCATCGTGCAGGCCGGCATCCACGACGCCTTTGTCGAACGGCTGGTGGAAGCCGTGGCCGGCCTGTCCGTGGGCAACGGCCTGCACCAGGGCGTGAACCAAGGCCCGCTCATTGATTCCAAAGCCGTGGCCCGTATGCACGCCCAGGTGGCCGACGCCGTGGCCAAGGGCGGCCGGCTGGCCCACGGCGGCAAGGCCCACGCCCTGGGCGGCAACTTCTTCGAACCCACGGTCATCGCCAAAGCCACCCCGGCCATGGCCTTCGCCAAGGAAGAGATCTTCGGCCCCCTGGCCCCGGTCTTTACCTTCGACACCGAAGCCGAAGCCGTCGCCATGGCCAACGACACTGAATACGGCTTGGCCGCCTACCTCTACACCCGCGACATCGGCCGGGCCATGCGCGTGTCCGGAGCGCTGGAATACGGCATGGTCGGGGTCAACGAGACCCTCATCTCCTGCACCGAAGCGCCGTTCGGCGGCGTCAAGGAAAGCGGCGTGGGCCGCGAAGGCTCGCGCTACGGCATGGATGAATACTCGGTGATGAAATACACGTGCTTGGGCGGTCTTGCGTAGGGGGGAAGAGAGGAAGATGCCTCCGGCGGCCGGGAGGGGGTTACCC
>JAEZEM010000330.1 GCA_023417745.1 Pseudomonadota bacterium | reverse complement strand
GCGGCGAAGCGGCGCAGGAAATCGAACTGCTCAAGCCACAGCGCCAGGGCCAAAATAGCGATGACCGCCGGCCACAGCTTGAATCCCAGACAAGCCACGCAGGCCGCGCCCAGGACGTAGGCCACGGCTTCAAGCACCGGCCCCGGCCGGCCGGCCATGGCGAAAAACTCCCGCATCCCCAGGATGGAGGCGGCGGCGACGAGAACGATCAACGGCCAGCCGCCAAGCCAGACGGCCGCGCCCAGCACCGGCAACCCGACGGCCGCCGTCAAAACGCGCTTGTTCTTCAAAATGACTCACATGCCTTGCGTCGTCGGCCCGGACAGGCCGCACCCCGTCTCTTAGGCCATTTGCCGGACCAGGGCAACGCCCGCCGGCCACGCCGCGCCGGGCCGGCTCAGGAGGCCGCTTCCCACCAGTTCACCGGCTCGAAGACCACAGGCATGACCCCGGCCAGTCCCGGCAGCACGGCCTGCTCGATAAGCGCTCGAAGCCGCCCGGCCAGCTTCTGGTAGTACAGGTCGAATTCCACCACGAACCACAGGTCGCCGTCGACCAGCCCGTCGCTCACCACCATCAGGTACTCAAAGCCCGGACCGAAGCGCGTGCTCCCGGCGGCGGCGTCCACGGCCTGGGCAAAACGCCCGAAGCGGTCAAACACCCCGGCCAGGGCGGCGCGCCGGTCGATTTCGGGGTCGGGGTCGGTCTGAAAGGTCAGGGTGACGTAGCCGGATTTGTCGGGTCGCACGAATTCGGCGATTTTGAGCACGCCGTCCTTGGCCGGGCCGCCGTCGCCAAGATCAAGGCGAAAACCGGTGAATCCGGCCAGTTTCTCGTGGGCCTTGAGTTCCTTGAGCTGTTTTTTGAGATCAATGACGCCGTCAGCCATGGGGCCTCCAGTGTGTCGAGCATGAAGGATTGGCGCAGCCGCCTTGTAAAACCATGCTCTCGGACGTATGCTTTTTCCATGCGTTTCGCCACTGCCTTTCCCGCGCTCGCCGCTCTTGCCGCGTCCTTGGCCGGAGCGGACGCGTGAGTTCGCGGGCCGTCCTTTCCCACTGCGGCGACTGGTCGTGGCTCGCGCCGGCCTTGCCCCTGGCTCCCCTGGTCCCGTTGGCGCTTTGTCTGGCGCTCCTCGACAGCCAGGCCCGGACTCCGGGCGTCTGGATCGCCGCCCTGTTTGGCGGCGCGACGGCCGTGGGCGGGGCGCTGCTGGCCCAGCGCCGCGATGCCCGGCTGGCGGCGGCCGAGCGCGAAACCATCGTGCTGGCCGAACAGGTCCTGCGCCTGGGCAAGCTCGCCGCCATCGGCGAAATGGCCGCCGGACTGGCCCACGAGATCAACAACCCCGTGGCCATCATGATGGAGGAAGCCGGCCTTGGCGGCGACATCCTGGCCGATGGGGCCGTGCCCGGAGCCGAGGACCTGGCCGAACTGCGCCGGGCCCTGGGGCAAATCGAAACCCAAGGGGCGCGTTGCAAGGAAATCACCCACATGGTGCTGGCTTTTGCCCGCACCCCGGACAGGCGCGACGATGCCGTGGACGTCAGCGCCCTGGTGGAGGAGATGGCGCAGCTCACCGCCAAGCGGGCCAGCTACGCCAAGGTGGCGCTGGCCACCCGCCTGGCCCCGGACCTGCCCCCGGCGGCCTGCTCGGCCTCCCAACTGCAACAGCTGCTGCTCAACCTCGTCAACAACGCCCTGGACGCCATGGAACCGGCCGGCGGCGAGCTGATCCTGGAAACCGCCCTGGAAGACGGCCATATCGTGCTCACCGTGTCCGACACCGGGCCGGGCATCCCGCAAGCCGTGGCCGACCGGGTGTTCGAACCCTTTTTCACCACCAAGGCCGCCGGCAAGGGCACGGGCCTTGGCCTTTCCATCTGCGCCGGCATCGTCCGCCAGCTCGGCGGCGACATCGCCGTGTCCTCCACCCCCGGCCGGGGCGCGAGCTTCCGCGTGAGCTTGCCCGCCGCCACCGCCCGTTGATCCCAAGGAGCCATTTCCATGCATGACGACGTCGCCCGCTTCGACGCCCGGGCCGCCGCCTGGGACGCCAGCCCCCACCGCCGCAAACTGGCCCGCGACATCACCGCCGCCATGGAAGCCGCCGGCCTGTTCCGCCAACCCGTGGCCTCGGCCTTGGATTTCGGCTGCGGCACCGGCCTGTTGACCTTGGAGCTGGCCGAACGCTGCCAGACCGTCACCGGCTTGGACACCTCGCCCGGCATGCTGGCCGAACTTGCCGCCAAAATCGAACGGGCCGGACTGCCCAACGTCGGTGTCCTCGAAGCCGATCTGGCCGCCGGCACGCCCGTGCCCGGCGGCTACGACCTCATCGCCTCGGCCATGGCCCTGCACCACGTGCCCGAACCCGAACCCGTGCTCAAACGGCTGCTGGCCGCCGCCGCCCCAGGCGCGCGCTTCGCCCTGGCCGACCTCGACGCCGAAGACGGCAGCTTCCACGACGACCCGGCCGGCGTGCACCACAACGGCTTCGACCGCATCGATCTGGCCGATATGCTGGCGGGCCTGGGCTACACCGACATCAACGCCGCCGACGCCGCCACCATCGTCAAATCCACCAAATGCTGCGGCGACCGGCCTTACGGCGTGTTTTTGATGACCGCCCGTAAGCCCGGCTAAGGGGAGATGAGGATGGCGATGGGAATGAGGATGAAGACGGAGGAGTGAGGAATGCCTCCGGCGGCCGGGGGGCTCAGCCCCCCGGACCCCTGACCTGGGGCGCAGTCGGTCGGGTGGGGAGAATGGTCGGCGGGCGGCAGGCCCGAGAG
>JAEZEM010000324.1 GCA_023417745.1 Pseudomonadota bacterium | reverse complement strand
CCCAGACCCCCACCTTCCCCAAAAACTTTTAACGATGGCTAAAGGGTATCACCTGTTGTCCCAAGGTGGGCGTCAAGGCTCGGAGCGAGGGGCGGCTTCGCCGCCATACAGGCGCAGGGTCGCCTGGCCGGGCAGATTGGCCACGCCGTGATGGGTGAGCTGCACCGGCGTGGTGTCGCGGCTGCGAAACGTCACCAGGAAATCCCCGGCCCGGGTCACGATGGAGATGACCGTGGTCCGGCCCTCCAGTTCCTCGTGGGACAGGCTGGCCCGACGCCCGAAATCGCTTACGGACAGGGCCGAAAAGCCGAGATTGAAGGTGTATTCGCCCGGAGCCAGATCAAGCTTGAGATCAAAACGTGCCCGCAACGCCGTGCCGGCCGGTGTGGCCAGGGCGTGGTCGCAGTCGAATTGCAGGGTGTTCTTGCCGAAAACGATCACGCGCTTGTCGTTTATCAGTTCCACCCCGGCCACGGCCACTTCCAGGTCGTGGCGCACGGCGTAGCGGCAAAAAATCGAGACCGTCTCGCCCTGTTCGAAGCTGCGACAAGCCTGGCCCGTGGCGTCGCACACGGCCACGTGGGTGCAGCCGGCCCAATCGTTTTCGGCCACCGCCGCGCCCGAAAGGTCGAGAAAGGCGTCATCGGCCGGCCAGCCGTCGCCGTCTTGGCTCTCGGGCGGCAGGTCGAGACTTTGCGCCGCGTCGCCAAGGGCGGTCGGCACGTAGTCGCCGCCGCCGACCATGTAGCGTTTGACCGCCGCCGCCGCGTCACCGAGATAGCCCACCCGGCCGTGCTCCAGGAGCAGTCCCCGCCGGCAGAACTGGGCCACGTCGTTCATGGCGTGGGAAACCAGCACCACCACCGTGCCTTGGGAAAGGAGTCCTTCCAGGCGCTTGTAGCATTTCTGACGGAAAAAGACGTCGCCCACGGCCAAAGCTTCGTCGATGATGAGCACGTCCGGGGTCAGGCTCGTGGTCACGGCAAAGGCCAGGCGCAAAAACATGCCGCTGGAATAGGTGCGCACCGGCTGGTCGAAGTGCGGCCCGATATCGGCAAAGGCCGCGATGTCGTCCAGCCGGGCCAGGGCCTCGGCCCGGGGGATGCCCAGCACGGCGGCGTTGACGAAGACGTTTTGCCGGCCGGTGAATTCCGGCTTGAACCCGGAACCGAGTTCCAACAGCGCCGTGGTGCGCTCGGGCAGGATGGCCTGGCCGCCGGTTGGTTCCAGCACGCCGGCCAGGATTTGGAGCAAGGTCGATTTGCCGGCCCCGTTCTTGCCGATGATGCCGAAGGATTCGCCGGGCGCGACGGTAAACGACACGTCGCGAAGGGCCCAGTGCTCGCGGTAGAGCTTTTTGCCGCCGGGCACGAGCATCTGGCGCAGCCGGTCCTGAGGCCGGGCGTAGAGCTCGTACATCTTGGAGACGTTTCGCACGTCAATGACCGGCGCGTCAGACGACATCGGCAAAGAGCCTCTTCACATTGGTAAAAAAGGAATACCCGGCCAGCATGACCACGGCGGAAATGACGGTGGTCAGCCCCAGGGCCGGCCAGTCCGGCATCTGGCCGTAGATGATGGTGCGGCGCAGGTGGTCCACCACGGGATGCAGCGGATTGAGCGCCAAAAGGCCCCGGTACGGCTCAGGCACGGCCGAGAGCGGATAGAGGATGGGGGTGGCGAAAAATAGGAGCTGCACGGCCACGCCGATGATGTTGCCCAGATCCTTGAGAAACACCCCCACCGGAGCCAGAAGCCAGCACAGCCCCAGAGTCAGCATGGCCAGCGGGACGTAGGCCAGGGGAGCCAGAAGCGCGGTCGGATGCAAAGCCCCGGTGGTGACGAGCACCCCCACGACCACCAGGGACAGGGCGGCCAGGGATTCGAGGCAGGCGGCCAGCACCAGCCCGACCGGCAGGATCTCCAGCGGGAACTGGACTTTTTTAATGAAATTGACGTTTTCCGACAGGAGCCTGGGCGCGCGGTTCACACTGCCCGAAAAGACCTCGAAGGCCGTCAGTCCGGCGAAAAGGATCAGGGCGTAGCCGGCCACGCCGCCGTCAGCCCCGGCCCAGGAGGGCTTGAAGACCACCGAAAACACGAAGGTGTAGACGGCCAGGGTCGCCAAGGGCGATACGAGGCTCCACAGCGCCCCGAGCTGGGCCCCATGGTAGCGCGAGGCGAACTCGATGCGGGTAAAGGCGGCCAAAAGCTCGCGGCGACGCCAAAAGGCCCGGGCAAAGGCCACGGGACCGAGGTTCGCGGCAAGGCCGGCCCACAAGGAGCCGACCCGGGGCCGCCGCACGACCATGACCTTGGATTGCGTACGCATGGAGCCGGTTGCATATTCGATGGAATTGACGCATGTCAACGCATCCGACACGCCCCGCAACCTCCCAAGCCAAGCCGGACCTTCATGCGCATCACCCTTGACGCCAGTTCCTTGTCCTATCCCCAACGCACCGGCATCGGCCGCTGTCTGGAATCCATACTGCCTCATCTGGCCTCCCTGGCCCAGGCGCGCGGCGACAGCCTGACCCTGGTCTCGGGCCAGCCCGTGGTCAACGCCGCCGCCCTGGCCCTGCTCGACGCCGGGGCCATCTGCGCCGCCACGGTCAAGGTTCCGTCGCTCTACGCCTGGCAGCAGGCCGGCATGGCCTGGCAACTTAAGGAAGTCGGCAGCGACGTCCACTACGCCCCGGATGGGCTGCTGCCCATCGGCTTCACCGGCCGCAGCCTCGGCGTAGTCAACGACGTCCTGTGGAAGCGCCTCCCCGAAACCCTGCCGCGCCACATCCGCTGGGTGTTCGCCCTGCGTCAGCGGGCCAGCCTGAAAAGCCTCACCATTCCCCTGTCACTTTCGGCCTTCACCCGGGCCGAGGCTATAGCCCTTTACGGCGAGGCAGCGGCCCGCATCCGCCCGACCAGCCTGTGCGCCGTGGATCACCACCGCTTCCGCCCGACTCGGCCTGATGATGCCGACGAGGCCGCGTCCCTGGCCGATTTCCGCGCCCGTCATGGTCTGCCGGAGGCCTTTTTCCTGTGCGTGGGCAACCTCATGGCCCACAAAAATCTCGCCGTGGCCCTGCGGGCCATGGCCCGGCTGCCCGAGGAGGCCGTCCTGGCCGTGGTCGGCCACGGCGACCCGGGCGCGCTGAGCGTGGCTGCCCTGGCGGCCGGGCTGTCCCCGGGCCGGGTGCGCTGCCTGGGCTATCTGCCCGACGACGATCTGCCGCTGGCCTACCGGGCCGCCGCCGCCTTCGTCTTTCCCTCGCGCTACGAGGGTTTCGGGCTGCCGCTGCTCGAAGCCATGGCCAGCGGCACGCCCGTGGCCTATGCCGAAGCCGCCTCCCTGCCCGAGGCGGCAGGCGGGGCCGGCTTGCCCTTTGCCCCGGACGACGCCGCCGCCCTGGCCGCTATCCTGACCCGGTTGACGGCCGACCCCGACCTTCGCCAGCAGCAGACCGCCTTGGGCCTGGCCCGGGCCGCCGCCTTTTCCTGGCAGGACTGCGCCGAGAACGTCTTTGACGCCCTCGTCGAGGCCGCCGGGGAAAGCGACAAGCGGCCCAAGATCACCATCGTCACCCCGTCGTTTAATCAGGCCGCTTATTTGGAGCAGACGCTGACTTCCGTGGCCGGTCAGAAAAACGCGGACGTGGAGCACATCGTCCTCGACGGCGGCTCCACCGACGCCACCCCCGACATCCTGCGGGCCTGGGACGGCCGGCTGGCCTATTGGCGCTCGGCCAAGGACGACGGCCAAACCGCCGCTCTGGCCGAGGGCTTTGCCCGGGCCACGGGCGAGGTGCTGGGCTGGCTCAATTCCGACGACTGGCTGTGGTCCGACGACGCGCTTAGCGCCGTGGCCGAAGCCTTCGCCAAACACCCCGACGCGGTCATGGTCACCGGCGACACGGTGCTGACTGACGCCAACGGCGCCCCCGTCATGATCGACATGGTGCTGCCCGCCTCGCGCCAGATGCGCTACACCATGGCCGTGCCCCAGCAATCGACTTTTTTCCGCAAATCCGCCTACGAGGCGGCCGGCGGCATGGACACGGCCTTTTCCTACTGCATGGACTTCGACCTGTTCGAACGGATAAGCCGCCAAGGCCGCATCCTGCGCCTGCCCAAGGTGCTGGCCGCCTTCCGCCTGCACCCCTCGGCCAAAACCGCCACCTGGCAGGAGGTCTTTCGCCGCGACGTGGTCGCCTGCCAGCACCGCCACGGTTCGGGGTTCCTGCATGAACTCAAGATCAAGCTCGTGACCCTGGAAGTGCGCCTGGGCTCGGTCCTGGCCCAGCTTGGAGCCATCGTCAAAGGCCGGCGGCTGCCCAGCCACGTCAACTGCCGCCTGGAACCTCTGCGCGCCTATGCCCGCAAAAAGCACGGCCTGGCCGGATAGCCCATGCGCATCGCCGTCAACGCCCGCACCCTGGCCTATCCCTCCGGCGGTCCCAAGGAATATCTCTTAAGCCTCATGCGGGCCATGCTCGACCTGGACACGGGCCACGAATTCACCCTTTTTTATTCCGACCCCAAAGACCTGGGCACGTTTCCCGAAGCCGAGGAAATCGTTCTGCCCACGGCCAACCGGCTGGCCTTCGACTGGCTGGCTCTGCCCCTGGCCCTGCGCCGCCAGCGCTTTGGCGCCGCCTTTTTCCCCTCGTCCAACATGCCGCCCGGCATCCCCTGCCCGGCCGTGGTGGCCATGCTCGACCTCGGCTATTTCCACCCGACGCTGGCCATGTACCGGGCCGCCGACACGCTCTACATGAAGTTCGCCATCCGCTACAGCGCCCGGCGCGCCAAGCGGCTGGTCGCCATCTCCGAATACACCCGGCGCGACGTCCTGCGCCTGACCCGGGCCAGGCCCGAACACGTCGCCGTCACCCACCTCGCCTGCGATCCCATGTACAAGGCCCCGACAACTGACGACGCCTTGGCCCGCTTCCGGCGCGACCGGGATCTGCCCAACGATTTCATTCTCTACAGCGGCAACGTCTCGCCGCGAAAAAATTTGCCCGTGCTCCTGGCCGCCTATGCCCGACTGGCCGACGCCGCCGCCTGCGATCTGGTCCTCACCGGCGGCCTGGCCTGGAGCGAGGACTTTGACGCGCTTACCCGCCGCCTCGGCCTCGGCGCCCGGGTGCGTCGCCTGGGACATGTGGCGCGCCAGGAAATGCCGCTGCTCTACCGCTGCGCCAAGGTCCTGGCCTTCCCTTCGCTTTTCGAAGGCTTCGGCCTGCCCATCCTCGAAGCCCAGGCCTGCGGCACGCCCGTGGTCTGCGCCAACGCCACCGCCCTGCCCGAAGTGGCCGGACGCGGCGCGCTCTTAGTCGATCCCGCCTCCGTCGACGCCTGGGCCGAAGCCCTCGCCCAGGTCCTTACCGACGACGCCCTGCGCCGCACGCTCATCACCGAAGGCCACGCCAACGAAGCCCGCTTCACCTGGGACCGCACCGCCCGCCAGACCCTCGCCAGCCTCGAAGCCGCCGCAGCGGGGAGATAAGGCGTGCCTCCGGCGGCTGGGGGCCTGAGGCCCCCAGACCCCCCGACGGAAGAAAAGGGTAAAGGGGAGGGCGACGGTCTTGCGGGTGATTTTTATTTACGGTATGAACAATATCGGAATTAGCGCGTTTCCGGCCGCGGCCACCCCATGCGTCACCAAAGGAGAAAACCCATGAGCAGAAAACGCATTGTCGTCATCGGCGGCGCCGCCGCCGGCCCCAAGGCCGCCGCCCGGGCCAAGCGCCTGGACGAAAACGCCGACGTCACCCTGCTGCAAAAAGCCCCCAACCTTTCCATGGCCTCCTGCGGCTATCCCTACTACGTCGCCGGCAGCGTCAAGGAGCGCGACATGCTCCTTTCCACCCCGGCCGGCGTGGTCCGCGACCCGGCCTTTTTCGCCGGAGCCAAGGGCGTGGCCGCCCTGACCGGCACGGAAGTCACGGCCATCGACCGCGTCGCCCATACCGTGGCCTGGAAACGCGCCGCCACCGGCGAGACCGGCCACCTCCCCTACGACAAGCTCATCATCGCCACCGGCTCCAACCCCAAGGTCCCCTCCATCCCGGGCCGCGAACTGGCCGGCGTCACCACCCTGGCCAGCCTGGAGGACGCCGACGCCCTGCGCGAAAAGGCCAAGGCCCTGCCCGGCGGCCAGGCCGTCATCGTCGGCGGCGGGCTCATCGGCATGGAGACCTGCGAAGCCCTGACCGAGGCCGGCCTGGCCGTCACCGTGGTCGAGGCCCTGCCCCAGATTCTCGGCTTCCTCGATCCCGAATTGGCGATGCTTGTCGCCAACCACGCCAAGGCCAACGGCGCGGCCGTGCTGACGGGCGTGGGGCTCAGCGAAATCCTCGGCGTGGGCGGCACGGTTTCGGGCGTGCGCCTGGCCGACGGCCGGGAACTGCCCTGCTCGCTGGTGGTGCTGGCCATCGGCGTGACCCCCAACGTCGCCCTGGCCAAGGCCGCCGGCCTCGAACTCGGAACCACCGGCGGCATCAAGACCGACGCCCACATGCGTACCTCCGACCCGGACATCTACGCCGCCGGCGATTGCGTGGAAGTGACAAACCGCCTGACCGGCCAACCTATGCTCGCTCCCTACGGCGACTTGGCCAACCTTGAGGGCCGAGTGGCCGGCGAAAACGCCGCCCTGGGCGATACGGCCACCTTCCCCGGAACCATCGGCAGCGGCATCTGCAAGGTGTTCGATTTCGCCGCCGGTTCCACCGGCCTGTCCGAACGCCGGGCCAGGGAAGCCGGTTTCGACGTGGTCACGGCCATTAACGCCAGCCCGGACATCCCGGGCTTCATGGGGGCCAAGCCCATCGTCTCCAAGATCGTGGTCGAGGCCGGCGCCGGCCGCATCCTTGGCTTTGCCTGCGTGGGCGCGGGCAACGTCAACCGGCAAGTGGCCGAAATGGCCATGGCCATCCTCGGCGGGCTTACCGTGGACGACGTGGCCATGGCCGATCTGCCCTACGCCCCGCCCTA
>JAEZEM010000241.1 GCA_023417745.1 Pseudomonadota bacterium | reverse complement strand
GCCCGGTGAGCCTGATTCTGCAACATGCCGAAGGCGAGGACCCGGAACTGGGACCGGGCAGCACGGTCAAGCTCACCAACTGGGGCCTGCTCGAAGCCGAACGGGCCTGCTGGCAGCAGCGCCACGGCGCGGCCAAGGGCGCGTCGGAAAAGGCCGGCAAGGCCGGGCCGGACCACGGCTACCTGCCCCGCTGAACCGGGATCGTCACACGTTTCGAAATGTTCTCAGGAAGTGGCCATGGAACCAATCGTTCTTGATGAGGCGTTGCACACAGGATTTGACAACATCGACGAGCAGCACGCCCTGTTTTTGTCCATGCTCACCGATCTGGCCGCCCAGATCGAAGTCGGGCATCACCGCCAAGGCGTCCTGGACGCTTTCCAGGGCATGAGGCTCTACGCCGACGGCCATTTCACGGACGAGGAAGCGCTGATGGACGCCCATGGCTACCCGCAGCTGCCGGCCCATCGGCAACAGCACGACGCCTTTCGGGGCATGGTGGCGGAGTTCGAAGCCCGCCTGGGCCAAGGCGTCGGCCTCGTCTCCCTGGAGACCCTGGAATACCTGGGCGGCTGGTTCATCCGGCACATCCGCGATGAAGACCTGCGGTTCGCCGCCTTCACCCGCCGGCCCGACGCCGCTACGGACTGACGACGCCAGGGCGCGCCGTCCGCTCCCCGCCCTTCCGGCAACAGTCCCCCAATAATGACAAAAGCCTGGCGCCCCAAACGGTTGCCAGGCTTTTGTCGCACCGTGATACGGCCGGCGCTTAGCTGAAGAAGTTGAAGGTCGTGCCGCCGGAACCGAACAGCGAGGAAAAGTCCAGGCCGGTGCCGGTGCCGGTGCCGAAGCCGCCGCCAAACAGGCTGCTGGTGCCGCCAAAGCCCGAAAAATCGAGGGAAAATCCCCCGACAGAGCCGCCAGTCCCAAACAGAGAGCCGCCAGTCCCAAACAGCGAACCGAAGTCCAGGCCGGTGCCAGTGCCGAAGGTCAGACCGCCGCCCAGGCCGCCGCCCAGGCCGCCAAAACCGGTGCCGGTGGAACCAAACAGGCTAAAGCCCGAGGTTCCGCCAAGGTTGGAGAAAAGCGAACTGAAGTCAAACAGTCCGCCAGAGCCGGATAAAGTCGCCATAATTGCCCTCCCAAATCGATCTCATGCGGTCATTTCAACAAATTTCCCATCATCACGGCATGTTCCGAATGAGGAAACAAACCTCTCAACATTCCATGCCAGAGATTAATTACCACTATCTTCGTATTTGGGCACTGTCAACAAGCCAGAGACAAGTTAGTCGTCAGAATTCACCAGCGAGGCATTGATGCTACGCCCAATAGCCCACAAATCGTGTCGTGAAACAGCTTTTCCGACCGCCAACATCTAAAAGAAGGTTTTTCCCCACCGTTCCCGTTCCAGGCACAAGGGACCACTGTGCCCCCGAAACGACACAAGTGACCATGACGCGCTATTATCATTATTTTCTCGCTTATTTTCAAACAACAACATCTGACAGCCATGGGCAGCACGAGCGTTTGAGCCTTGCGAGAACCTCAGTTTGCGACGCTTCACAGCAACAGCAGTCTGGCCGTTATGATAACACCTCAAAAAAACCTTAATTCTTGACAAGAAGCGCGAACACATACCGCTCGACCACTTCCAGCACCACCACATCCGGCCGTTCCTTTTCTATGACCGAAGGAACCAGGACATGGGTCCACAAAAACACCGAACGAGAAAACCGTTCGGCCGCGTGGACTTGCATGGCCCGGGCGAAGGAATCGTGGAAAAAGACCGCCCGGGGCCAGTCCTTGCGGTCGGTTTCGTAGGCAGCCCGCTCCCGCTCGGGATGGTCGGCCGGGTCGGGATAGTCGCCAGAGGCCGCCGGCCGGGCCAGGGCCGCGCCCCGGGGCCTGGCCGACACGTCGGGTTCGCGCCGGATGTCGGGCAACAGCAGCATCTCGGACAAATCGCCGCCCGGCCGGTCCGTGACGACCAGCTCATAGCCGGCCGGGTCCAAAGGCTCCATGGCCGGAAATCGCGGCGTCAAGGCGGCAATCAAGGCCGACGCGCCAAGCAGGCCGCCGTAACCGTTCCAGTGGGTGTCGGTCTTCATGTAGGTCCGGCCAGCCGCCTTGCCGGCGGTCACCGCCTCGCGCAGGTCCAGGACGTCCAGGCCGGCGGCGCGCAGCCGGGGCACTATCTGGGACAGGCGGGAATCGGGCCGCAGCGGATGCAGCCCCGGCGGCAGATGCTCGGGATAGACGCGCTCCTTGTTGGGCGCAAACAGGATCAGATAGGCGATGCCCCTTTCGGCCAGCCAGTCGCGGCGCTCCACCTGGACGCGCACCATCTCCGCCATGTCGCTCTCGGACAGGGGCACGACGTTGAGATAGTCGGCCAGGGCGTGTTCCAGATTGTAGTAGAGCCAGTCGTCCCGGCCGACGATGACGCCCGGCACCGGGGATTCGCCAAAAAGGGCCAGCCGCAGGCGGTTGTTGGCTCGGATGAGATGGTCGCGAAAGGGCGCGGCGTCGCGGACATGGGCGGCCAGGGCCGGGCCGTAACGTTCGGGAGCCTGGGCGACCTCGGACAGGGGCGGAACCGGGGCCTGGGGCCTATTTTCCACAGCCAGCCGACCGCCGGAGACTCCCAGGAGCGGCAAGCCGTAGGGCGCGGCCAGAAAGACGACGACGGCCAGAATTTGCAGGATGTTCGCCAGACGGACCATGGCTAGAACCTCGCGTAGATAAAGGGCGAATAGCCGCCGGCGGCCACGGCCATGGCCGAGGCGCCCAGCAACAACGCCAGAGCGGCCAGCCGGCCCCAGGCGGCGACATCCGCCTGCGCCGAACCGAAACAACGGCACACGGCCTGCCACACCCCGCCAAGAGGCACGGCAAAGACCACCGCCGCGACCAGGGCGGCCAGGCGCTGGCGGGTGACCACGGCCATCCAGGCGTAATCGAACCCCTCGGCCGTAAACGAGAACAGCGCCTTGAAATAGGCCGCCGAAACGGCGAAGTCCGAGGCCCGAAACAGCACCCAGCCGAGCATCACGGCGGCGAGCAGATAGCCGTGGCGCACGACGGCCGGGGCGCGGTCCAGGGCCCGGCCCAGGCGGGTGCGCTCCAGGGACAGAAAGACGCCGTGCCACAGGCCCCAGACCAGGAAATTGGCCGTCGCCCCATGCCAGACGCCGCACAGGGCAAAAACGATCAACAAATTGAGCTGCACCCGCCAGGGAGCCGCCCGGCCGCCGCCCAGGGGAATGTAGAGGTAGTCGCGAAACCAGGTGGACAGCGAAATATGCCAGCGCCGCCAGAACTCGCGCACGCTTTGGGCGATGTAGGGATGGTCGAAGTTCTCGGGCAGGCGCGCCCCGAACAGGCGGCCAATGCCCACGGCCATGTCGGTGTAGCCGGAAAAATCGTAGTAGATCTGCGCCGTGTAGCAGACGAGACCAAGCCAGGCCGTGGCCATGTCCAGGCCGGTGGTCTGGCCAAAGGCGTGGTCGGCGATGGGGGCCAAGGCCCCGGCGATCAGGGTTTTCTTGGCCAGGCCCACGGCCAGCCGCCAGCCGCCTTCCCGAAAATCGTCAAGCGTCGGGCGCGGCGGGGCCAGCTCCGGCAAAAGCGGCCCGAACCGGGCGATGGGGCCGGCGGTGATCTTGGGGAAAAAGGCCATGGCCGTGGCGAAACGCAGGCCGCTCGTCTCGGCGGCGAGCTGGCCGCGCCCGACGTCGATCACATAGGCGATGGCCGAGAAGGTGAAAAACGACACGCCAAGGGGAGCCGTGTCCGTGGCGTATTTGTAGACGGCGAGCAGAGCCACGTTGGCGATCACGCCCAGGGCGACAAAGCGCCCTCGGGCTGCGCCTTGGCTCCCGTCGATCAAACGGCCAAGCAGGTAGTTGCCCAGGATCGCCCCGGCCAAAACCGGCAGGCCGGCGGCGTCGGCCAGGAAGAAATACACGCAGCTTGCCGCCAGCAGCACCCCGCAGCGCAGGGCAACGGGCGAAAGATAAAACAGCGCCAGGACCGCCGGCAAAAAGCCGTACAGAAAAAGCGGCGAATCCGGTATCATACCCCCTCCTTGCCGTCAGGCATGGCAGGGGTTTACCCGCCGTCCGTCAAAAAGCAAGCCGCCGGCAAGGGGGCGGGCCTGGATCACAACCGAAAATTGCCGCCAAACCGGTCCGTCCGGGGGGCTGGGACGCCAACCGCCCGCCTCCCCGTTCTCGCCGGCTTGCCTCGCCAAAGCAGAAGCTTAGGGCTTCAGTCCTGGCGTCCCTTGGCCAGAAGCAGCGCGCCGGCCGCGGCGGTCAGAGGCGCGGCCGTGACCAGGCCGAAGCTGCCCACCAGGGTATTGGCGATCTCCGCCGCCACATGGGGCATGGTGGCCACGTTTATAAGCGGCACCCCCTGAGCCATGACCACCATGAAAAGCGCCAGACTGCCGCCGCAGTAGGCCAAAAGCAGCGTGGTGGCCATGGTGCCGACCACCACCCGGCCGACCCGCAACCCCGACAGGCAAAGGGCCAGGCGGCCGATGCCGGGCTGGTGGGCGGCCACCTCGGACTGACTGGCGGCCACGTCCATGGCCACATCCATGATGGCCCCGCTGGCCCCCAGACAAATGGTGGCCAAAAACATGCGGCCAAGGTCCAGATGGGCGTAGCCGGTATAGAGGAGCGTTTCGGCAAAGGGCTTGACCGAGCCGGGCAAGGCAAAGCCCGGAGCGGTGGCCAGGGACAGCAGGCAGGTGACGCCGACGCCCCCGAGCGAGCCGAGATAGGCGGCCAGGGAGCGGCGGTTCACGCCGCCGACCAGGAACACGCTGGCCGCCATGAGCGCGGCGACGACGCCAAGAACGCACAGCAGGGGATCGACGCCGGCCAGGGTGGCCGGCACCAGCACCTTCCACAGGAGCAGGGCCGTAAAAACGAACGAGATTACGGCCTTGACCCCGACCATGCCGGCGTAGGCGACAAGGGAAAGGGCGAAAAGCCCGAGCAGCAGTCCCTGGAGCGAGAGTCGCCAATGGTCCTGGGCCACAGCCGAGACGACGGCGTCGCCGCGCAGGGACAGGACCAGCAAGGCCGTGTCGCCCGGGGCGAACAGCTTGTCCATTTCGAGCTTGCCGACCAGGAAGTTGTCGGCGACCACCGGCCGGCCGGCAAAGGGGCCGGAGACCGGCGCCGCCGTCACCCGCTGTTCGCCCTCGCGCACGAGTCCGTATTGGCGCACATGGGCATTGTCCACGGCCGTGACCGTGGCCTTGACCTGAAGCGCGTCGGCGGGCAGGCGTTCCTCGAAGCCGGTGGGCCAAAGCCACAATCCGACGGAAAGCCCCGTCACCAGCGCCAGCAACAACCAATCCTTTCGTGACCCCAAAGCCATCCGCGCCATGCTGCTCCTTGTCC
>JAEZEM010000127.1 GCA_023417745.1 Pseudomonadota bacterium | reverse complement strand
CTTGACGCATCCGGCGCGGTCCATTTAGGTATGTCCCGCGCGCCCGTAGCTCAGCCGGATAGAGCGTCGGACTTCGAATCCGCAGGCCGGGAGTTCGAATCTCTCCGGGCGCGCCAGTTAAATCAGCATTTCTAGCGCTATTCGGTATCCCAGCCGGGACAGATGCCTCTCGCTCCCCAGCACCATTCCCATCGCTCAAGCGCTGTTTCGGGCTCTTGTCAGCTCGCCAGCAGTCCCAATCTTGCGCCGCGGCCGCCACGTCTGACCGCGATGCCACAAGCCTCAAGAAATCCTTATGCTGCGAAAGCTGTAATATTATATCACAAAAAACAGTTCATCAACACGCCCTGCCCCGGCCAAGGCTGATCCCCTTGACGGAAAGTACCTTTATGGTGACTTTTCCCTTAAAACGAACGCCGACATACGACCTGGGCTCTTTCCAGGATGCGGCGAGAAGGGGCGAGGGCTGCATGGAAACAAATCCCCTGTGCCACGAGGACGGAACCGAAATGGTTCGTGACGTGAGGCCGGTGGAATTTTCCTACAAAGGACAGACGATGACTGTCGCCATGCCCGGATGGTATTGCCCGAAATGCGGGGAAGGTCTCTATACCCGTGCGGACATGAAGGTCTCCGACCGGGCGCTAAACGCCATGAAGGCGAGGAGCGAGGGGCTGTTGGACGGCCCGCAGGTCAAGCGCATCCGCAAAAAGCTCGGACTGACCCAGGCGGCGGCCGGCGACCTCATCGGCGGCGGACCGAAAGCGTTCACCAAGTACGAAAAGGGTGACGCCCTGACCAGTCGGGCCGTGACCAACCTGTTGAAGGTGCTCGACGCCGTGCCTGACGCGCTCACGATCCTTCGGGAAAATCAGGAGCGCCTTTCCTGCTGATACTTTTGGCGCCCTAAGCCACCAGAGCCCCCGTGCGAGCGTCAGGCGGACACCTCGGAGACTTCTCGAGCAAAACCTCGTCCGTTTTGTCGGCAGACGCCGATAAGGAGCAACGCCGAACGGATTAATGATGTTGCCCCATGGGCGAACGAATGAAGTCAGTCCAGAAACTGGTTAATCGGGCCACCATCGTTTCCGTCTTTTGCTCGGACGCTGCACTGGCGTGATTGATTTCGACGGTCGCTGTCATGCCTGCCGCCAGTTCGATTCCGGGCGGCACCTGATCAATATGTATATGGACCGGAATACGCTGGGCAAGGCGAACCCAACTAAATGTTGCTTCCACGTTTGGTAGGCCAAGATGGCCGGGCGTCTCATTGCTGTTTTCGATGCCGCGTCCAATGCTTTCGACATGACCTGTTACAGGTTGATCAAAACCCATCAGCATGATCTGCACCGTGCTGCCAATGTGGATTTGCCGGACCTTCGTCTCTTCGAAGTACCCGGTGATCCAAAAGCTGGCCGCGTCGAGAACAGCAATTTTCGTCACGCCGGCTGTCGCGTAGTCGCCGGGACGCAGATTCAGATTGGTGACATAGCCATCGACCGGAGAGCGGATGGTGGCGCGGGTAAGATTGAGCTTGGCGAGATCGAGAGCCGCCAACGCACCCTGATAGGTGGCGGCGGCCACAGCTGCCGCTCCAGTCGCTTGTTGGATTTGTTCCGGGGTTATGACCCCCGGAATTTGACTGCGCCGCCGCGCGGCCGCTTCAAGGACAATCATATCTTGACGCTTGGCGTCGACATCGGCCTTTGCGGACGCCACGGCGAGCCGGAATCTTTCAGGGTCGACCACATAGAGAATGTCGCCCCGATGGACATGCTGATTGTCGACTACGGGCACGGCGCTGACTGTACCGGAGACTTCCGGTCCGACCTGTACGACATGTGCGCTCACTCGACCGTCGCGGGTCCAGGGCTTCGCATCGTATCGCTCCCATGTCTGCAGAGCAACGAGAGAGGTGATTACGACAAGACAAAGCGTCAAGGCGTAGCGGCCAAGCAGTGATAAAACATGCTTCATTAGAACGATCCTCCAGTGGATGGCAGATACTGTGAGAGGAGTGCATAGATGATGGCGAACGTGGTGAGCTCGACGATTGGCCGGTATGCGAATACGCGGCAGATGCCTGCGAAGTAGAGGAGGCGAATCACCATAACCGTAGCGAAAAGTGCGATGATCGCGAGCACGAGGAGGCCGGGGACGAAGACCCCTCCAACGTTGAGATCAGTGATCATAAATTGCGCGCCTCCTTTGGGATGCCACTCGGAGCGAGGGCGAACTGAAGATCGATGAGCAGGTCGAGCAACCGTGAGCGGTTCTGGATGGAACTGTCGACGATGCCCGGGCGGCCTTCCAGTGGTCACGGTGATAGACATAACCGCTCGCGCGGCCCGGCCATTGGTACGCGGCAGCACCGCACGATCGCCCGCCGCGCGTGATGTTTCGTTCGAGCCGATCGCAGTCGTGGAGCAGTCCGATCATCTCGGCGAGATGGCGAGCAAGGTTGGCGGCGAGCCTGTCGTCAGGCGTTGCGGCGTCCGCCGCGATACGTGTCTGGAGCGATCGTGCGCGGTCGAGCAGTTGTATGGCCGCACGGTCTTTTTCGATCTTGTCGCCGTCCCCGATCCACCGCTCAATCTCACACAGCAATGCGACCAGTTCGTCGGGCGCGTCGTGGTCTCCACTATGGAGGACCCTGACCCGGTCTTCGATCCCCGGAGCGAGCAGAAGCAGTCGCGTACCCGTGTGCGCGATGGTGACGCCGGTTCTCGTCAACGCTCTCTTTGCGGAAAATATGATGTTCACGCGAGGCATCATTTCCGCTTTTCATCCTCAAATGAACTCGATATTTTGCCAATAAATACCTAAAAAATGCCAAACGAGGTCCTCAATGTCCGTCTCACGCTCGGCTGTCTCTGCCTTCGACCCCGATCTGACGGATCGGCCGGCGGTCGCCCGACAACTCGACTTTGCGGATCACGAGGCGGAGGTGCCGAGGCACGCGCATCGCAAGGGGCAGTTGATCCTCGCACTGCATGGAGCGGTCACCTGCACCGCGGGCAACGAAATCTGGATCGTCCCGCCCAACTGTGGAGTCTGGATACCGGGCGGAGTGCCGCATAGCGCCCGGGCGACCGAAAACGCTCGGCTCAACTATCTTTTCGTGGAGCCAGGGGCGGCAACCCTGCCTGAGGAGTGTTGCACGCTGTCCGTCTCCCCGATGATTCAAGAAATCATCGACCGATTGGCCCGGGAAGGGGCGGACTACCCGCCGGACAGCCACGCCGCCCGATTGGCAAGAGTGGTCCTCGACGAGTTGGTCGAGATGCCGCGTGAAAGGTTCAACCTCCCCATCTCGAACGATCCGAAAATCCGAGCGATAGCCGACGCCCTGGCGGCCGAACCGTCTGACAGGGGTACATTGGGGGAATGGGCGAAACGTGTCGCCATGAGCGAAAGATCGCTCGCCCGCTTAATGATCCAGGAGACGGGCTTGACGTTCGGACGCTGGCGGCAGCAGTTGCGCCTTGTCGTCGCGCTTCGAGAATTGGCCAGTGGCGCGTCGGTGCAGAATGTGGCGGCAGAATTGGGCTACGAATCGGTCAACGCTTTCATCACAATGTTTAAGAAAGCACTTGGGAGCACGCCGGCCCAATATTTTTCGCAATGCCGGGCGAGGTCGCACATGCTTTCCGAAGACGATGGAGTCATAGAATAATTATGAAATATGACAGAGGATTTTACGCCAAAGCGTGCCCATCAACGCCGTGACCGCAGGCTTTTTCCGCAGCAATAGGCTCATAAGTTTCTTGAAATGCAAAGACCAAAAAAAATTATTCTACCTAGCCAGATCACAATACATCAGACAAGCATGGAAAACATCGACAGTGAACAGACGCCAGTTTTTCATGCAGGCGGCCCTGGCAACGACCGTGTTCTGCAACCTTCCCGATCTGGCCGCCGCCGGCCAGGAAGTCCCTCCAAAGACCGGAACCAAACGCCAGCAGGCCGGATATTACTGGTTCTCCGTCGGCGACATCGACGTGCTCGCCCTGTCCGACGACACCCTGCGCGACAACGCCAAGCTCCTCCACGACAAGCCCGGCCAGGTGGACGCCCTGCTGCGCCAAGCCCATGTCCCCAATCCGAGAATCACTTCCGTCAACGCCTATCTGATCTTGTTAGGGGATCGCCGCATCCTCGTCGATGCCGGAACCGGGGATCTGCTCGCCCCCGCGCTGGGCAAGCTGCCCGAAAGTCTGGCCGCCGCCCACATCGCCTTCCCGGGCATCGGTCATGTGGCCAAGGCCGGCCAGGGATACCAGTAGCTTCCCGCCCCGTACACCTACGACGCCATTGGCTGACGGCGGTCCGCGAGCGACGGAGGCGTTGTCGAGGCTCCGGCGCGCTCGCGGTTCCTGAGCAACGGCAAGGCGGAGTCAATGCCGCCGCAAAAGGGGCGGACGGTGGGCCGCCGACCGCCCCTTCAGCTGTCCTGGCGCGTCTGGACTTCCACAAAGAGCTCAAACGCCACCAGACACAGACGCATGGGCGCCGGACCGTAGAGGAGTCCCAAGAGGCCGTACAACAGCACGACACAATGCGCTTGCGTTGACAGAACTTCCCGACTTTGAAAATACATGTGAACCGTTTCGATTGCGACAATTGTTTTCAGACTGCGCCCCTATACAATTCAACCGTCCGCGAAACAGTCGGCATCCACGGGAGTCGCTATGCAATCGTTCAAAAAATGTTGTCTGTTGCTGTCGCTTGTTCTGCTTGCTGGTTGCGGAAAATCCATGCAACAAGCCCGCGACCTGGCGGCTCCCAATATGTATCAGGAAGCGACGTACGCCAACGCATCGCAACCAGGGCCGAGCGTCATTGTCGTAGGCGGCACGCTTACCTCCAAAACCTACGAATTCCTGTCCCAGATAAAGGCCGACAACTTACGCGAGTACGGCGAACTGGAGCTTGGCAAGGCGAATTTCAAGGTCATGGAGAAAAATTCGCTTGCCAATATCTATCAGGAAATTTCCATTGCCGCCAACCTCGGCGACGGCTCCGTGGCCAAACGCTTCAGCAAGCACAAGATCACCCCGCCCCAGTGGTTTGTGGTCTTCGACATTGCCGACGTCTCAGCCCAGACGCTCAATTTCAGCTACACCGACAAGAATTCGGCCATGTTCGCCGGCGCGCTCATGGGCAGCTTTCTCGGCAGCGCCTCGATCGGGCAAGGCGTCATCGGCTCCATCAACAACGCCAAGGAACAGCGCGCCTGGAACGTCACCCTGCGCTACCGCATCCTCGACGGCGTGTCCGGCCGACAGCTCCATGAAGGCCAGTTCACCGAACAGGCCACCATCAACCGCGAACTGACCGGCTTCCTCGGCGTGGACGCGGCCCAGGCCGGCGGCCTGACGCTCGGCACCGTGACCCAGCGGCTGGTGCAAAAGGCCGTGGCCGACATCGACAAGCAGTACAAGCTTGCAGCCGCTACCGAACCCGAGCCCGCGCCCAAGGCCAAGGCCGGCAAGGCGGCCAAGCCCGAACGCGCCGGCAAACGGGCCGCCGTCGAGGACGCGCCCACGCCGGCCGCGCCCGAGGTGGCCTGCTCCCAGCAGTCCGTGGGCGGCTTCGTGTGCCAGATGCCGGTGGCCTGGTCCACGGGCGCGCCGCCCCGGGCCGTGGAAGTGGCCGTGGCCGAGAAGCCGGAGTTGGGTCGGCTCCTCGAAGCCAGCAGGCGCAACGGCGGCAAACAAGGATTTATTGACTCGGTGGTGGCCTTCGACATCCTGCGCACGGCCGGCCCTCTGGTCACGCTGACCGAACCCGAGTCGCCGCTGTCGGGCATGGGCAAGACCCTGGCCCTGACCGGCGAGGGCGTCGAGGGGCGGATTTTCGTGCTGCAAGGGGCGGCGGGCAAATTCTCGGCCGACAAGCTGGCCGAGGCCATCCTCGGGCACATGCGAAACGCCGTGGTCGTGGAGCCCCTCGGCGTCGAGGCCGTGGCCGCCAAGGACGGCCAGCGCAACATCGGGGTTTTTAAGTACATCAAGGTGGAGCGGCGCAAGGAACTCACGGAAAAGCCCGACTACGACCGCGACAAAAAAGACGAGTACAAGATCACCTCGATCCCCCACTACCACAATATGGCCATGGCCGTGGTGCCCCGGGGCAACGACCTGCTGCTCGTCATCGTCATCGCGCCCGAAGAGAAGTTCCTGCCCCACCTCGAAGGCGTCAAAAAGCTCGTGGCCTCGGCGACCTAGCCTCCGGCGGCCAGGAGAGGCGCTGCCTCTCCTGGACCTCTCCGCCGGGGGCCTGAGGCCCCCGGACCCCCCATCTGGAGAAAGGGGTTAAGGGGGCGGCGTAAATGAACTGTCTGGCCGGTTGGACCGGCCCGGGCGCGAGAACGGACGACGGGCGGCCTCAGGGCCGCCCGTCGTATTTTGCGCCAACACCAGCGACTAGACGGAACAGCTTTTCGAGATGACGCAGTCGCGGCTGGCCCGCTTGCCGGCGTAGAGGTAGCGGTCGACTTCCTTGAGCGCCTCGTCCAGATCGCGCCCGGGGCCATGCTCCACCACGCCCAGGGTCATGGTGGCC
>JAEZEM010000121.1 GCA_023417745.1 Pseudomonadota bacterium | reverse complement strand
GGTCAAAGGGAATGTACTCGCCATTGCCCTTGAGGCTGGCCAGACGCGTGATGGCGGCGGTCAGCGTGGTCTTGCCGTGGTCGATGTGACCGATGGTGCCGATATTGACGTGCGGCTTGTTGCGTTCGAATTTCGCCTTGCCCATGTCATCCCCCTGCAGCTGGTGCTCTTCAGGATTTTTAGTGGTCGAAGATATGGAGCCCACGGCCGGATTCGAACCGGCGACCTCTTCCTTACCAAGGAAGTGCTCTGCCGACTGAGCTACGTGGGCTTCGTCAAGCGGTAGGACACGGGTGGCTTTGGAGCGGGAAACGAGACTCGAACTCGCAACCCTCAGCTTGGAAGGCTGATGCTCTAGCCAATTGAGCTATTCCCGCGTATGTCACATGTAGTTCATGCGACAGGCTCTACCTGTCTCCTACTGCATTCGCGCTATATGGTGGAGGGGGGAGGATTTGAACCTCCGAAGGCATACGCCGACAGATTTACAGTCTGTTCCCTTTGGCCACTCGGGAACCCCTCCGAACCCTGGAGCTGGCGATGGGACTCGAACCCGCAACCTGCTGATTACAAATCAGCTGCTCTGCCAGTTGAGCTACGCCAGCCAACCGAGAAGCGGGTAACTAGCGAAACTCATCGTTGCGGTCAAGCCCTTTTTTGTCACCAGATCGCCGCGTTTGGTTTCACCCAGACGCGAAGCAGAGTTATTAGACCCAACCCGGAACCTTGGCAAGACCTTTTTTCGATTTCGGACATTTTTCTTTGCCCTCCCCCGCCCCAACGTTGTCATAAGCCCCATCCTCCCTTATCTTCAGCCAAAATACCACCTCTCCCCACCTCTCACCTTCGAGCCCTTCATGAAAAACATGGAAAAACACCATCGCTTCTCCCTCTGGTACGTGCTCATCGCCATCTGGGGCGTGCTGCTTCTTAATAACCTCATCGTCACCAGCTACGGCCCCAAGAACCTGCCCTACTCCGAATTCCTCACCCGTCTGCAAGCCGGCGACATCACAGAAGTTTCCATCACCGGCGACGTCATCGCCGGGGCCATGAAGGCCAAGGGACCCGGCGGCGAACCCGACGCCACCCAGGAATTCGTCACCCGCCGGGTGGACAGCGACCTCTCCACCGAACTGGCCAAGCACAACGTGGTCTTCCGGGCCCAGCCCGAATCCACCTTCCTGCGCGACATGCTGTCCTGGATCGTCCCCATCCTGCTCTTTTTCGGCATCTGGTATTTCATGATGCAGCGCCTCAATCCCGGCCAGGGCGTCATGGCCTTTGGCAAGAACAAGGCCCGGGTCTACGCCGAAAAGGACATTGAGACGCGGTTTACCGACGTGGCCGGCTGCGACGAGGCCAAGACCGAACTGGTGGAGATCGTCGACTACCTGAAAACCCCGGAACGGTTTCAGCGTCTTGGCGGGCAGATGCCCAAGGGCGTGCTGCTGGTCGGCCCGCCGGGCACGGGCAAGACGCTGCTGGCCCGGGCCGTGGCCGGCGAGGCGCAAGTGCCCTTTTTCTCCATCTCCGGCTCGGAATTTGTCGAGATGTTCGTGGGCGTGGGCGCGGCCCGGGTGCGCGAACTCTTTGTCCAGGCCAAGGAAAAGGCCCCGTGCATCATTTTCATCGACGAGCTCGACGCCATCGGCAAATCCCGCTCCGGGGCCATCGTCGGCGGCCATGACGAGCGGGAACAGACGCTCAATCAGCTGCTTGTCGAGATGGACGGCTTCGACCCCCGGGTCGGGGTCATCATCATGGCCGCCACCAACCGGCCCGAGACCCTGGACCCGGCCTTGCTGCGGGCCGGGCGCTTCGACCGGCAGGTGCTGGTCGACCGGCCCGACGTGATCGGCCGCGAACAAATCCTTCGCGTCCACGCCAAGAAGGTCACCCTGGCCCCGGAGGTGGACCCTTCGGTCATCGCCCGCAAGACCCCGGGCTTTTCCGGAGCCGATCTGGCCAACGCCATCAACGAGGCCGCCCTGCTCGCCGCCCGCAAGGACAAGGACGCCGTGGACATGGACGACCTGGAAGAAGCCGTGGACCGCATCATGGGCGGCCTCGAAAAAAAGAATCGGGTGATCAATCCCCAGGAAAAAAAGATCGTGGCCTACCACGAGGCCGGCCACGCCATCGTGGCCACGTTCACCCCCGGGGCCGACGCGGTGCACAAGATCTCCATCGTGCCGCGCGGCATCGGGGCCCTGGGCTGGACCCAGCAGCTGCCCACCGAGGACCGCTACCTCATGACCCAGACCGAGCTGCTCGGCAAAATCGACGTGCTGCTTGGCGGCCGGGCGGCCGAACGGCGGGTTTTCGGCGACGTGTCCACGGGCGCGCACAACGATCTGCAACGGGCCACCGACATCGCCATGGCCATGGTGACCGAGTACGGCATGGGCCAGACCCTGGGCCAGGCCACCTACCCGCGCCAGAACCGGCCGGTGTTTCTCTCGACCGACCAGAGCGGCCTGGCCGGGCGGGAATATTCCGAAGCCACGGCGGCCCGGGTGGACGCCGAGGTCAAAACCATCCTCGAAACCGCCTACGAACGGGTGACGGCCCTTTTAACCGGCCGCATGGCCGTCCTCGACCGGGTTGCCGGCGAGCTGTTGGAGCGCGAAGTGCTCGACGAAGCCGAATTCAAGGCGCTTTTGGGCGATGCGTCCACCACCACCACCGTTTAGGAGTCTTGCCATGCCTGTCCCGCGTTCGATGTTGCCGGCCCTGCTGGCCGCCCTGCTTCTCGCGCCGTCCCTGGGCCTGGCTCAGGCGCTGTTCCAGTACGGCGAACCGTACATGGCCGTTACGGACGCCAGCCAGGCCAGCCTGGTCGCCGGCCCGAAAAAGGGAGCGCCCGCCCTGGCGGCCGGCAGCAAGGTTTTCGTGCTTTCGGTGGCCGACGGCTGGGCCACAGTGGAACTGGACGAGCCCGACGCTCTGCCGGCAAGCACCCACCGTTACCGCCTGCCGTTTGCCGCCCTGGCCGGCCAGCCCGGCAAGACCTTCACCGAGCGGCCAGCCTGGGCCCCGGCCCCGGGCGACCCGGCCCTGGCCGAACGCGACGTGGCCGGCTATGAGGACGACTCGTGGATCATGGTGCGCGAAGGCGCGGCCAAGCCCCGGCGCATCGCCAAGGGGAGAACCCCGGCTGTTTCGCCTGACGGCAGCCTTATCGCCTATGCGCCGGACGCCGGAGGCGGCATCGTCGTGGTCGCTCTGGCCGGGAAAGCCAAGCCCCGGCATATCGCGACCAAGCCCGTGGACGTGCGCGAAATCCATTTCGCCCCGGACAGCCGCCGCCTGGCCTGGCGGGTCGACGCCGGAACCGAGCAGGAACGGCGCGACCGCATCGAATCCCTGGATCTGGCCGCGCCGGACGCCAAACCGGCCGTTTTGGCCGCTGGGCTGACTCCAGAAGTCTCCTTTCAGGGCTTTGGCCGGGACGGCCAGAGCCTGCTCGTTTTCGTCTACGACGGCGACAACAGCCAGTTACGCCGGCTGGGGTTGGACGGGAAAATCCTTGGACAGCAGGCCGTTTCCACCTTCACCGACGCCATCCTGGCGAGCAGCGCCGACAGGTATCTGCCCAGTCCGGCCAACGACACGCTGTTGCTGGCCGGCACGGGCGTGCGCCCGACGCCGGCCATGACGCCCTGGCTATCCGACACCGGCAGTGCGCTGTTTCTGTGCGACCTCGGCAGCGGCACGAACTATCGCCTGACTCCCCGGCAACTGGTGGCGTTCTTCCCGGCCTGGACGCCCGACGGCCAGCGCATCTATTTCGTGG
>JAEZEM010000085.1 GCA_023417745.1 Pseudomonadota bacterium | reverse complement strand
GCCCTATGAAGTTTCTCGCCGCCCAGGTCGGCTATCTGCTGCAAAACAGCTCCTCGCGCCGCAATCTGCGGTTTCTCGTCAATTTCGTCCTGACGCTCGTGGCCATGATGGTGCTCTATTCCGCCGTGTTCCACTGGATCATGGAGCGCGACGGCCGGGAGTATTCCTGGGTCACGGGCTTGTATTGGACGCTTACCGTCATGTCGACGCTGGGCTTTGGCGACATCACCTTCGCCAGCGACCTGGGGCGGTCTTTTTCCATCATCGTGCTGCTGACCGGCATCATCTTCTTGCTGGTCATGCTGCCGTTTACCTTCATCCAGTTCTTCTACGCCCCCTGGCTGGAGGCCCAGGCCCGGGCTCTGGCCCCGCGCGAGCTGCCGGTCGGCACGGCCAACCACGTCATCGTGGTCGGCGATGATCCGGCGGCGCTTAATCTCAACAAAAAAGCCCGCCAGTACGGCTACGCCTGCCTGCTGCTGTGCTCGGACTCCAAGGCGGCCACCGACCTGTACGACCAGGGCTATGCCGTGGCCGTGGGCGACTATGACGACGCGGACACCTACCGCCGGCTGCGGGTGGACGGCGCGGCCATGGTCGTGGCCATGGACAACGACATGCGCAACGCCAACGTGGCCTTCACCGTGCGCGAGGTCAGCCCGGCCACGCCGATTGTCAGCAAGGCCGACCAGGAAGAGTCCCTGGACATCTTGAAATTGGCCGGCAGCACCCAGGTTTTCCACTTCACCCATCTGCTTGGCGAGGCCCTGGCCCGGCGGGCCAGGGGCGGCGACATGCAGTCCGGGATCATCGGCCGCATCGGCGAGATCGTGGTGGCCGAGTGGCCGGTCCTGGGTTCGAGCCTGGAGGGCCGCACGCTGCGGGAATGCGCCCTGCGGTCCGCGGTTGGGGTGAACGTGGTCGGGGTGTGGGAGCGCGGCCGGTTCGAGCTGCCCGACCCGGACCAGGCGTTGCCGGCGGGCGCCGTGTTGATGCTGGCCGGGGCCGAGGGGCAGATTGAGAAGTTTCGGGAATTCGCCGGGGAAACGCCGCCAAGCGACGCGCCATCGGTGATCCTCGGCGGCGGCCGGGTGGGGCGGGCGGCGGCCGGGCAGCTGCGTCGCCGGGGGATCGATTACCGTATCGTGGAGAAAAATCCGGGCAAGCTCATGGAGTCGCACCGGGTGGTGGCCGGCAACGCGGCCGACCTCGACGTGCTGGTCAAGGCCGGCATCCGCCAGGCCCCAACGGTATTTATCACCACCCACAACGACGACATGAACATCTATCTGGCCATCTATTGCCGCAAGCTGCGGCCGGACATCCAGATCATCAGCCGGGCCACCCTGGACCGCAACATCGGGGTGCTTCACGCCGCCGGGGCCGACCTCGTCATTTCCTATGCGTCGCTGGTGGCCAACACCGTGATCAATCTGCTCAATCCCGACAAGGTGCTGATGTTAAACGAGGGTCTCAACATGTTCCGCATGGCCGTGCCGGCCGAGCTGGTGGGCAAGAGTCTGGCGGAAAGCCGCATCCGGCAGCTCACCGGCTGCAACGTGGCGGCGGTGAGCGCCGGGGAGGGGCTGGAGGTCAATCCCGACCCGGGCCGGCCGCTTCAGGCCGGGACGCGGCTGCTGCTTATTGGCAACGCGGCCGCCGAGCAGCGTTTCCTGGAGCGTTTCCCGTCCAGGCCCGCCGTCTCCTGACGGGGCGTGGCGTGGCCACGAAATCTGCTCTCCCCGACCAGAGAAGAACCAATCCCCTTCGTCCCCCCTTTACCCCTTTTCCCCAACTGGGGGGTCTGGGGGCCTCAGGCCCCCAGCCGCCGGAGGCCTCCCCCTCTTTTTCACCTCACCTCACCTTACCCCGCCTCAGGCCGGCAGAGTGCAGGCTTGCATGGCGTGGCGGGCCAGGCCGGCTCCGGCGCGTTCGTACATGTTGAAGACGGCGCACACGCCCAGGGCGGCCAGTTCCTCGCCTTCCTCGGGGTAGCGGGCCACGGCGGCCACGTGGCCGGTAAAGCCGAGGTTTCGCAGCTGGCGGGCGGCGAACATGTTGCCGTGGTGGTTGGGCATGGCCAGGATGACCATTTCGCAGGCGTGGCCGTTTTGCAGCTTGAGCCAGAATTCGGTGTCGCAGGCGTCGCCCACGATGACGTTGCGTCCTTGTTCCCGGTTGCGGTCGGCCCGGGCCGGCACGTGTTCCACGCCCAGGACCGAGTCGCCGTAGGTCTGGCGCAGTTCGTCGTAGACTCCCATGCCGATGCGGCCCATGCCGAGGATGACGGCCCGGGTCGTGCCGAGGTCGATGGCGACTTCGTGGGGATGGGGTTTTCGGGGTTCGAAGCGGCGCAGCCAGCCGACCATGGCCCGGTAGACGGCCTCGGATCGGGCGGAAAGCGGCGCGCCGATGAGGAAGCTCAGGCTGACGGCCATGGCGACGACCAGGAGCCAGTCCGGGGACAGCGCGCCTTTGCGGGAGGCGATGGCCGCGACGATGAGGCCGAATTCCGAATAGTTGGTCAGGGTCAGGGCGGTGAAAAGGCTGGTGCGCGGCCGCAGGCCGAAGCGGCTGACGACCAGATGGTAGATGCCGGTCTTAAAGGGCAGCAGCAGGCACAGGAACAGGGCGGCGGCCAGCATTTCGCCGTTTGGCAGGCCCTTCATGCCCACAGACAGGAAAAAGCCCACCAGCATGAGTTCCTTGGAGCCGAAAAGCGCCTTGGACAGTTCCGAGGCCCGGGGATGGCCGGCCACCAGGACGCCCATGACCAGCGCGCCGAGGTCGGGCTTTAAGTGCACGAGGTTGAAACCCTCCGCGCCCACGCCCAGGGCGTAGAAAAGCCCGCACAGGATGAAGAGTTCGCCCCGGCCGGACTTGTCCATGAGCCAGAAAAAGGCCGGCCGCAAAAAGGGCAGGGCCAGCACGGCCACGGCCCAGACGCTTGGGATCTTGCCTTCCGAGATGGCCAGATAGAGCACGGCGAAAAGGTCCTGCATGATGAGGATGCCGATGGCCACCACGCCGTAAAAGGCCGACATGTCACCTTTTTCTTCCAGGGCCTTGACCGCGAAGACGGTGCTGGAAAACGACAGGGCAAAGCCGAGCATGAGCAGGATGGGCCAGTCCAGGGCGAAAAGCGGGCTGACGCCGAGCTGCTTGACGGCCAGGAGCATGGCGAAGGTGAAGCTTGTGGACAGGATCATCTGGGCGGTGGAACTGGCCCAGATGATGGGTTTGAGCAGGCCTCGGACGTCGAGTTTGAGGCCGATGGAAAAAAGGAGCAAGGTGATGCCGAGGTCGGCGGCTACGTCGAGTCCGGGCGGGCGGGTCAACCCCATGAAGTTGTAGGCGAATCCGGCTGCCAGGAACCCGACCATGGGCGGCAGGCCGACCCGGGACAGGACCATGCCGAAGGCAAAAGCGAAGCTTACGAGAATGACCAGCATCCGTTACATCCCTGCGTGTTGCGGTTGCGGCGGCGTGCGCGGCGGGGCCGGACCGGCCCTGGCGGCTTGACGCGCCGTGGCGAAAGAGGACTTTTCTTTCTTTTTTGAAAGGAAAAAGCAACCCTGCTCCGGGCCAGTCTCCCGCCATGTTGCGAGGAGGCCTTGTCCTTTGCCTGGCGCGCAGCCGTCTGTACAATGCTCCTGACGGATGCGGGGAAAGGCTACGAGGCGTCGCCGTCCAGAAATGTCGCGCTGTTTGGCTGCGACGTTTCGATCAACTTCCCTCGGACAGGAGTTCGGTGGTGCTATGCGCGTGGTGATGGATTGCTTGAGGGGGGCTTGGCCGAGCAACCTGGCCAGCCTGGCCGGGCTTGCGGCGGCCGGCCTGGCGGCGGCCGGCTATGTGGCCCTGGCCGTGTACGGGGGGTGGATAAACTATTCCATCGTGCCATACCTGGATACCTACAATGTTTTGCCGTTGATATTCGGCGACGCATCAAGCCTGGCCGGTTGGGTCGCCTTGCACAATGAACATAGAATCCTGGCGACGAAAGTCTTCTTGTGGATCGATTACGCGTTGTTTCAGGGAACGAGCGTCTTTTTGATCGTCATGAATTTCGTGCTCATGGCGCTTATTGCCGGGGGATTTTTCTTCTTTTTGCGAAAGGCTGGAGGGCGGAACAGAGCCAATTTGCCTTTGTATATTTTGCTCTCGGTGCTTCCCGCCTTTTCCTTCATCCAAAAAGAGAACATCATTTGGGAATTCCAGAGTCAGTTTTTCCTGGTCTCCCTTTTGCCCATGGCTTCCTGCGCGTTGTTGTGGCGCTTTGTGGAGCGCCGGGAGCAGGGGAGGGCCGGAAAGGTTTCCGGCTGCCTGTGGGCGTCGGCGCTGCTTGCCGTCCTGTCTGTGGTCAACATGGGCAACGGCATTCTGTTTTTCGGCGTCTACGCCGTGCTGCTTCGCGTGTTTGGGGTCATTGGCGGCCTTGGTTTGTCCGGCTGTTTTGGAGCCATGCTTGCCTACCAGTTGCACAGCGGCGCAGGCGGTGCGCGTCTGAGCGCCGTTCTGGAGGCGGTCACGACCAGGGCCGGGAAATTGCTGTTGTATGTTCCCTCTGCTCTGGGCAATTTTTCCAGCAAGGCGTTGGGCCAGACGGGCGCGACCGTTTTGGGGGCGTGTCTGCTGGCCTGTTGCGCCTACCTTGTTTTCGCTGCGGTCCGCGCCGTGAAGGAGAACCGACGTCGGCAAAACGTCACCGTGTTGGCGGCGGCCCTGGCGGCCTATGTCTGCCTTTCCGTCTTGGCCGCCGCCGCCGCCCGCATCGACCTGGCTGATCCTTTCGTCTCCCGGTACTCGACTTTGTCCCTGATGGTCTTTGTCATGTGTCTGGTCGGGGTGCTGTCCTGCCTGGAAAGCGACCGGGCACGGCGAACCCTGCTTGTTGGGGCGGTCTTGGTCAGCCTGGGACTGCTTGGGCCCTGGCAACTGACGGTGTTGCAGGACATGCGCCCCATGGATAGGCTGGTGGCCGGGCTGGGCTATGCCTACGGCATTGAAGACGCCGAAAAACGCGGCATCCTGCACTTCGACGCGAGCAAGCCCGAAGTCGCCGTGGCGCTCATGAAACGGGAAAAAACCGGATTCGTCGTCGCCCATCCCTATGCCCTGGCGGAGCTCCCTCCCGAGGTCTGGACAGTGCCGCCGGGATTCGTGCAGGTTGCCGGCCGGATCGATGCCGTGAAGTCTGTCGGCTCCCAGGGAACGTACGCCGCTGTTACGGGCTGGGCCTTGGAATACAAGAGGAAAAAAGTTCCTCCCTATGTCTATATTGCCGATGGGGAGAAGCGCGTGGTCGGCTTCGCCGTGGTCGGGGCCTGGCGGCAGGAACTCGTTTCGCCGCTGGGGCGAGAGGCCGAACTGTCGGGGCTCATGGGCTATGTGCGGCGCTCGGCGCTCGCGAGGACGGACGATTTGCAGTTCTATTGCCCGGCCGCCGGGCTGTAGGACCGGCGGCGGCGCGCGCTTTGGCCCTGGGATGTCCGGCCGCAGGACAGAAACCATACCCTGAAATTTTCGCGACGCGGCCCCCAGCGTGTTGTTTCACCTCTCGGCGCGAGAAACGACAGGCTGCGCCGCCCTTCCCCTGGAGACGCCCATGCCAGCCCCTTCGTCCAAACGCCCCCCCGGCCGTCCCCGCAGCGACGCCGCCAGGCAAGCCATCCTCGAAGCCGCCGACGGCTTGCTGGCCGAAGTGGGTTTTGCCGGACTGACCATGGAGGGCATCGCCGCCCGGGCCGGGGTCGGCAAGGCCACGGTCTACCGCTGGTGGCCAAGCAAGGGCGCGGTGGCCATGGAGGCCTTCCTGGCCGGGCTCACCCCCCGTATCGCCTATCCTCACACCGATTCCGCCGTGGACGACATCCTGACCCAGATGCTGCGCCTGGCCGAGGCCTACCGCGGGGCCGGCGGCCGGGTGGTCTGCGAGCTCATTGCCCTGGGCCAGGCCGATCCCGAGGCCCTGGCCGTCTTTCTGGACGGCTACCTGTTGCCGCGCCGGGAGGCGGCCAAGGACGTGCTGCGCCGGGGCGTGGCCACCGGCCAGATCCGGACCGACGCCGATCTCGACGCCATGGTCGATGCCCTCTACGCGCCGATTTTCCTGCGCATTCTCCTGCGCCACCAGCCCCTTGACGACAATTTCATCCGCCATATCGCCGATCTCGTCTTCTCCGGTCTCAGGCCTCGCTGAACCCGGTCGCTTGCTGCCGCGTTTCCGGCAACGGCGAGGCCGTCCCAAGGCCGAGGGGCTCGTCTTCTGCGCTTGATTCGGCATTTTCACCGTATTGGCGTTGGTTGGCGACAGAGGCGTCGTCATGAGCCGACGCCTGCCCCGGGTGCCCCTTGGCCCGGCGTCGGCATCGCCAGGGGACAGGCGGCCACAGCCTGGGCGAGGGCTTGTTTCTGGCCGGTTGTCGCCATTGGATGGTGCTTAGCGTGTTAATCAAGGGTGATAGCGATTTGTTGCAAACTTTTGGCAGGAGTCCTTGACGGGTTGGTAAATCAGATTATATACGATACGTACCGTTTCGAAAAGAAGCACAGGAGCATCGTCATGCAAGACACCGTTCAAATACGCCTTGGCGAGGAAACGGCCCCGGAACTGGGGCGGGGAACCATCGCGCTTATGGCCGGCGCGGCCGGCCTGTCCGTGGCCAGTCTGTATTACAACCAGCCCATGTTGGGCATTTTGGCCGGGGAATTTTCGGCCGAGCCGGCCTCGGTGTCCTGGGTGGCCGTGCTGACCCAGTTCGGCTACGCCCTTGGGCTTATTGCCCTGGCCCCGCTGGGGGACCGGTTCGAGCGGCGGGGGCTTATCGCCCTGACCTTTGCCGGCTTGGCCCTGGCCCTTTTCGGAGCGGCCCTGGCCCCGGGCCTGGGGACCATGCTGGCGGCCAGCTTGCTGGTCGGGGTGCTGGCCACGGTGGCCCAGCAGGTGGTGCCCATGGCCGCCCATCTGGCCGGAGAGGCGCGCCGGGGAAGCGTGGTCGGCACGGTCATGGCCGGGCTTTTGACCGGCATCTTGCTGTCGCGCACGGTCAGCGGCCTGGTTGCCGCCTATGCCGACTGGCGCGACGTCTATGCCGGGGCCGGGCTGGCCGCCCTGGTCGCCTGCCTGGTGCTGGCGGTCCGGCGGCCTCGGGTGGAGCCGACGACGACCCTGTCCTATGGCCGCATCCTGTTGTCCCTGGCCGGGCTGTTTCGCCGCTACGCCACGCTGCGCCGGGCCGGGCTGGTCCAGGCCCTGCTTTTTGCCGGGTTCGTGGCTTTCTGGGCCGAGCTGGCCTTTTATCTAGAGCGGCCGCCCTTTTCCCAGGGCAGCGCCATGGCCGGGTTGCTCGGGCTGGTCGGGGCGGTTGGCGTTGTGGCCGCGCCCATGGTCGGGCGGCTGGCCGACCGGGGCGGCAAGGGCCGGCTGGTGACGCTGGGGGCCGTGGCGCTGACGGCCGGATTCGCCGTCATGGGGCTGTTCCCGGGTTCCTGGATCGGCCTTGTGGTCGGCATCGTGCTGGTGGACGTGGGTTTGCAGTCGGCGTTGGTGGCCAATCAGGCCCGCATCTACGGCCTGGACCCGGCTGCCCGCAGCCGGATCAACACGGTGTTCATGGCCGTCATGTTCCTGGGCGGCGGACTGGGATCGGCCCTGGGAGCCCAGGCGTTCGCCGCCCTGGGCTGGACCGGGGTGTGGGGGCTTGGCGCAGGCTGCGGCCTGGCCGCCCTGGCCGTGGAGGTCCTGGGGCGCGGCCGGCGTGCGGCCTAGCGCCGCGTCCGCGAAAAGCGCCTATGATGTTGTGTAGTCAACGAGCTAAAACCATTTATTTTTTAAGCGACGCGATACGAGCGCCGCGTTCCCTGAAAAACAAGGGTTTGCGTCCGTTGTCCACGAAACGCTTCAGGCGTTTTCGTGGACGCGGCGCGAGGCTCGGGTCGCGCAGGGGCGGCCCAGGGGTCAGGCGACGCGGTCCGTCGTGTCCCAGGGCGGCCCCTGACCGGCCTCGGGGTCGGCCCCGGGCGCGGCCCAGTCCCCCACGCCCTGGCGGGGAAAATCGTCCAAATGGGTGGAAAAGGCCGCGTCCAGAAAGGCGTCCACCCACTGGAAGATGTCGTGGCGGCGGATGATGGCCCGAATGGCCCGCATCCGTCGCCGCCGTTGGCCCGGGTCCATGGCCGCGCCGTCGCGGATGGCCTTGGCCACGCCCACGACGTCGAAGGGATTGACCATGACCGCGTGGCGGTGCAGCTCCATGGCCGCGCCGGCGAATTCGCTCAGGCACAGGATGCCGGCCTCGGACACGTTGCAGGCGGCGTATTCCTTGGCCACCAGGTTCATGCCGTCGCGCAGCGGCGTGACCAGGGCCATGTCGCTGGCCGTGTAATAGGCGACCAGTTCCTCGGGGGGCAGGTTGCGGTAGACGAAATGCACCGGAACCCAGCCCGGCTGGGACCAGCGGCCGTTGATCTCGCCCACCATCCGCTCGATGTCCTCCTTCATGGCCCGGTACTGGGGCACTTCCTCGCGGCTGGGGACCAGCACCTGGATCAGGCAGACCTTGCCGCGCAGTTCCGGGTAGCTGGTGAGCGCCGTTTGCAAGGCGTCCAGGCGTTGGGGCACGCCCTTGGTGTAGTCGAGCCGATCAGCCCCGAACAGCAGGAAGCGATTGTCGAAGGCCTCGCGGATGTCCTTGGCCGTTTGCCGCACGCCCGGGGCGCGGGCCCGGTCGGCAAAGGCGGCGAAGTCGATGCTGATGGGGAAAACGCCCAGCCGGGTGGTTTCGCCGGCCAGGGTCAGGGTGACGATCTCGCCCCGTCCCTTGCGCGCCGCGCCCGGATGCAGGCGCTTGACCACATCGAAGAAGTTGCGCCGGTCGCGCAGGGTCTGGAAACCGATGAGGTCGAAGTCGAGCAGGGCGTCGACAAGCTCGCGCCGCCAGGGAATCTTGAGGAAGATGTCGGCCGGCGGAAAGGGGATGTGCAGGAAAAAGCCCAGGCGCGGGGACCGGCCCTTGGCCTTGAGCAGGCGGGCCACGAGCATGAGGTGGTAGTCGTGGACCCAGACCAGGTCGTCGTCTGCTGCTGCGGCGGCGGCCGCCTCGGCGAAGGTGGCGTTGGCCGTGCGGTAGGCTTCCCAGTAGGCGGGCAGGAAGTTGCAGGGCATCTGGAATTCGTGGAACAGCGGCCAGAGGATCTCGTTGGAAAAGCCCCGGTAAAACCCCTCCACCTCGGCCTCGGTCAGGCTGGCCGGACGCAGGAAGTAGCCGGCCTGGCGGGAAAAGCTTCGGCACAGGCCGGCCACGCCCTTTTCGGCGGAGCCCGGCCAGCCGATCCAGGCCCCGCCCCGGTTGCCCAGCACCGGAGCCAGGGCCGTCACCAGCCCGCCGGCCCCCTGGCTGGCGGTGAGTTCGCCGTCCGGGCCACGTCCGATGGTGATGGGCAGGCGGTTGGACAAGACGATGAATCGGCGTTTTTTGTTATGCGTCATGATTGCTCCCGGGTTGCGGTTGTCGAGGCGCGGCCGTCCCGGCCCAGGCGGCCAGGAACCGAAGCAGCTCCTCGGGCGGGGCCAGGGCGTAGCGCGCGGCGCTTGGCCGGTCGGGACGGCCGGCCAGCACGCCGACGCCGCCTGGGCCAAGGGCCTGGAAGGCGTCCTCGTCGGTCAGGTCGTCGCCGACATAGACCAGGGCCGTTTGGGGATTGTCCCGGGCCATGGCCGTCACGGCCAGTCCCTTGTGGAACCCGGGCTGGCGCAGTTCCAGGCCGCCGTCAAAGGGATGCAGGGCCAGGCCCGACTGCCGGGCCAGCTCGGCCCAGGCTGGGCCGACGCGTGCTTCCAAGGCCTGGCGGGCCTGGGCGGGCAGCCCCCGCCAGTGCAGGGCCAGCCCGGCGGGTTTGGACTCCAACGCCTCCCGCCCGGCCGCCGGCAGGGCCAGGGCCATGGCCCGGTCCAGGGCGGCCAGCGTCTCCGGGGGCGTTGCCGGACCCAGGGGCGTTGGCTGGCCGGGCACGAGCCGTTCGGCCCCGTGGCAGCCCCAAATGGCCCAGGGCCGGGCCGGGGCCAGGAAGGCGGCCGCTGTGGCGGCCGGCCGGCCGGTGACGACGGCGAATCGGCCGGAGCCGGCCTCGGGCAGCCGGGCCAGGACCTCGACCACCCCCGGGTAGGGCCGGGCTTCGTCGCGGCGCGGGGTGAACGGGGCAAGCGTGCCGTCGTAGTCCAGGAGCAGCAGCCCGTCGCGCCGGCCGGCCAGGACGGCGACCAGGACCGGATCGGCCAGGAGCGCGTCCAGGCCGGGCAGGTCGCGCCCGGGCCTCACGTCAGCTCCCGCAGGCTGCCCAGGGCGGCCAGGACCAGGGGCACGTCGTCCGGCCGTCCGGCCTCCATGGCCCGTTGGATGGTTCGAAGTCCCTGGTCGATGACGAAGACCTCAAGGAGCGTGCCCCGGACTTCGGGCGCGGCCGGCAGGAAGGCCGCGTCGCCGGCGGTTTCCAGGTAGGCCGTCAGGAAGGTCCGGCAGGCGTCGGCCAGCCAGGCCTCGATCCAGGCTTCCATATGCTCGGCCTGGCTTGGGGTTTCGGCGGCGTGCCGGGCCTGGACGCGCCGGGCGGCCACGGCGGCGGACAGGAGCAGGCTGGCCGCGTCGCGCAGGGGCGAGCGCTTGATGCGCCGCTCGCCCAGAGGCAGGCGCACGTCGCCGTCGAAGTCGGTGAGCGTCAGCTCCTGGCCGGCCCGCAGGATGTTTTCCAGTTGGAAATCGCCATGGATGCGGATGCGCGCGCCCTGGGGGGCGAGGCTTCGCAGGGCGGCCAGGCGGCCAAGCAGCAGTCGCCTGGGCAGATGGCGCGGGGCGCGGTCCCCGTGCCTGCCCCGGGCGGTTTCCACGGCCAGGTTCGCCCGGTGCAGCTGGCCGCGCATGGCCTGGTAGATGGAGCGCAGGTACAGCCGGGTGACGGGTTCCGGCGCGAAGTCCCGGCCCGGGACCCGGGCCAGGGCCAGATGGAGCCGGGCGGCCAGCGCGCCGGCCTGGCGGAAGAAGTCCCGGGGGTAGCCGTCCATGGCCTGGTCCGGCGGCGGGATCGGGTCGGCGGCGGCCAGGGCCTGGCCGCAAAACCGCTCCAGGGCCTGCTGGACAAAGGCCTCGCCGGTGACGGCCCCGGCCGTGTAGGCGCTGGCCACGGCCAGCACCATGGGCTGGCCGCGACGGCGCTGGTGGGTCAGGGAGGCCAGGGGCCTTGGCGCGGCGGCAAAGCCTTGCCGGGCCAGGGCCAGGGGGAGTTCCAACTCGGGGTTGACGCCTTCCTCGGGGCGCAGGAACACCTTGAGAAAGACGGCGTTGTCCAGGGAAAAGGTCATGGACTGGGGGTTTCGGGTGATGAGCCGGATGGTGGCGGCCTGGCTCATGGCGGCGCGCCGGGCTTTTGGGGCATGGCCTTGGCCGGCGAAGATTCCGGCGGCTCCCCGGCGGGCCTTGCCGGCGGCCATGAAGGCGGCCAGGGCGGCCACCGAGGCCGGGTCGTAGAAGCCGCGCAGGAGCCGGGCCCGGCCGTCCGGGCATTCCAGCTCGGCCAGCACGGCCTCGTCGCCGGCTTCGGCGGCCGGGGGCGCGGCTTCCCTGGCCCGGGCGGCCAGGACAAAGGCGGCGGCCGGTTCGGCCTGGTCCTGGCGAATCTCGGCCAAAAGCAGGCTCACGGTCCGGCCCGGGGCGTGAAGCGGCAGTTCGTCCACGGCCCGGGCCTCGGCAACGGCCGCGCCGACCAGACGGGCGGTCAGGCCGGCCAGGGCCGGGGGGAGCATGTCTGCGCCGGGCACGGACAGCGTTTCCTGGTCGCGGATCTCCCGGGCCGTTTCCCCGTTCAAGCAGGCCGGACCGGCGGGCGCGGCCGCGTCGGCGTCGTGGGCGGGCTCCAGGCGGAACCAGAAATAGTCGTGGCCGCCCATGGTCAGGACATAGGGGGCGCGGCCGATGGCCGGGAAACGGGTCTGGCCGAAGACGTCCACCGGGGTGAACCCGGCCAGTTCGGCCAGATCGAGTTCGGTGGCCTGGGCCTGGCGGGAGAGGTTGATGACGGCCAGCAGCCGGTGTTCGCCGTGACGGCGCAGCAGGGCCAGGACCTTGGGGTTCTCGCCGGCCACAAAGCTGAGGTCGCCGCGTCCCAGGGCCGGTTCGGCCTTGTAGGCGGCCAGAAGCCGCCGGGTCCACCACAGAAACGAGGACGGGTTGCGCTCCTGGGTCTCCACGTTGACCCGCTCGAAGTGGTATTCCGGGTCGCTGACCACCGGCAAAAACAGGCTTTGGGGATTGGCCCGGGAGAAGCCGGCGTTGCGGTCCGGGCTCCACTGCATGGGCGTGCGCACGCCGTTGCGGTCGCCGAGGTGATAGTTGTCGCCCATGCCGATCTCGTCGCCGTAGTAGAGGATGGGCGTGCCGGGAAAGGACAACAGCAGGATGTTTATCAGCTCCATGCGGCGGCGGTCGTTTTGCATGAGCGGAGCCAGCCGGCGGCGGATGCCCAGATTGATGCGGGCCTGGGCGTCGCGGGCATAGGCCCGGTACATGGCGTCGCGTTCCTCGTCGCTGACCATCTCCAGGGTCAATTCGTCGTGGTTGCGCAAAAACAGCGCCCACTGGCAGCTCTCCGGGATGGCCGGGGTCTGCTCCATGATGTCGATGACCGGATAGCGGTCCTCGGACCACAAGGCCATGAAGATGCGCGGCATGACCGGGAAATGGAAGGCCATGTGGCATTCGTCGCCGTCGCCGAAATAGGCCACGGCGTCCTCGGGCCACTGGTTGGCCTCGGCCAGGAGCATCCGGCCGGGGAAGCGCTCGTCCACGTGGGCGCGCAGTTCCTTGAGAAAGGCGTGGGTTTCGGGGAGGTTTTCGCAGTTGGTGTCGGGTCGCTCGAAGAGGTAGGGCACGGCGTCCAGGCGCAGGCCGTCCACGCCCATGGCCAGCCAGAAGTCCACCACCTTGAGCATGGCCTGGCGCACGGCCGGATTGTCGTAGTTGAGGTCGGGCTGGTGGGCGTAGAAGCGGTGCCAGTAGTAGGCCTTGGCCACGGGATCGAAGGCCCAGTTGGAGTTCTCGAAATCCTTGAAAATGATGCGGGCCTGGCGGTATTTCTCGGGCGTGTCGCTCCAGACGTAGAAGTCCCGGGCCGGCGAGCCGGGCTTGGCTTGCCGGGCGCGCTGGAACCAGGGATGCTGGTCCGAGGTGTGGTTGAGCACCAGCTCGGTGATGACGCGAAGGCCGCGCTTGTGGGCCTCGCGCAAAAAGCGCCGGAAATCGCGCAGGTCGCCGTAGGCCGGATGGATGGCGCGGTAATCGGCGATGTCGTAGCCGTCGTCGCGCAGCGGCGAGGGGTAAAACGGCTGGAGCCACAGCGCGCCCACGCCCAGGCGCTCCAGATAATCGAGGTGGTCGATCAGTCCGGCGAAATCGCCGACGCCGTCGCCGTCGCCGTCGGCGAACGAGCGGACGTGCAGTTCATAGACAATGGTTTCCTTGTACCACATGCGGTTCCTTGCGGGGCTGCGCGCCTGCCGCTTGGCCTCCTCGGGCGGCCTTCGTCGGCGCAAGGCCGCCCGAGGCAGCTGCGGGCGCGATTGATGAAACGTCCCGCCCGGCCGTTTGGGGCCGGGGCGGACGCGCCGGGGCGAGGAAGGTTGTTCTTCGCCGGAATTTGGACGACAGTGGGGGTCCGGGCAAGGCGGCTGCCTTGAAACGTCGGCGCGCCGGGAATGGCAGCATGGACCATAGGACGGCGCGCGCGCGGCCGCCATGATATTGGGGAGGAAAAAATCTCATGCCTCACGGCATCACCGAGGTCATCGCCCAGATGGTGCAGGAGTCGGACCGGCCGGCCAAGGCCCTGGCCAGGGAACTTGACAAGCCCTATTCCACGTTCATGCGGGAGCTCAGCGGCACCGACAGCGGGGCCAAGTTTGGCGTGGAACAGCTGTTGCCGCTCATGCAGGCCTGCGATTCGGTCCTGCCGCTGCGCTATCTGGCCGCGCGCATGGGCTGTCGGGTGGCGGCCCTGGAAAACGGCGCGTCGGGAAAGGCCTCGCTGCACGAGGAATTGCTCGATTCCTACGACGCCATGACCCGCTACCACCGGGCCATCCGGGACGAGGAACCCCTGGAACGGGTGGCCGAGCTGCGCGAACGGGTCATCGGCCAGGTGCAGGAAGATTTCCAGGCCTACCGGCGCAAGAAGACGGGCGACGAAGGCTAGGCCGGACCCACGAAAGGCGACGGCAAGCTTTTTTTGGGGGGGGTGTTCGCCTTGCCGGCCGCCGGGCGTCGCCTGGGGGACGGCAAGGTTCCGGGCTGAGGCGTTTTCGGCCACGAAAAAGCCCCCGGTCGTAGGCCGGGGGCTTTTTTCTCGCCTGCGGGAAGGGTTATTGTCCGGGCGAGCGGCCGGGCGACTGGGACACGCCGTCGTCGTAGGGCGAATAGCCCTTGGGCGCGGGCTTGCCCGGCAGGGAGACGCCCTTGGTCAGCTTGTCCTTGTCATAGAGCCGGGCCAGGGCGTCGATGTCCACGCTGTCGCCCTCCAGCAGCCGGGCCGCCGGACCGGCCTGCTCGGTGGAATAGTAGCCGAGCTTGAGCGAACCCGCGGCCGGGTTGGACTTGAGCTTGATCTTGGTCTTGCCGGCGCGCCAGCGCAGGGTTTCCACGCCGCCCTCGGTGGCGGTGGACGGCTTGCCGTGGCGGGCCGAAAGCTGTTTGACCATGGCGTCGCGGCTGGTCAGGCCGTCCAGGCGCACGTAGGCGGCGAAAAGCCGGCCCCCGGCAAAGCCGTAGATGACCACCGGAGCCTGGCTGCCGATGCGGTAGCCTTCCTTGAGGTTGACGGCGTAGGTCACGTCGCCGTCGGACTTGAGAATCATGAACGCCGGAAGCGACGTCAACGGCGTGCCGAAAGCCGTTCCCGAAAATCCGTCGGCCTTGCCGGCCAGGGCCTCGCCCCCCGTCAGAAAGCCAATCGCCAGGGCCACCAGTACGATCCAACCGCGCATATCCCCTCCTTGCCGTGTCGTGCGCCACCGTATCGTTACCCAGGCGACCAGCGCAAGACGGTTCACCATAATATTCGTCACGCCAAAGCCGCGCCGCAGTCCGTTTCCCGCGCCGACGCTCTTGTGGCCTTGATCTTGCGATGCAGGGTTCATCCCGGCCGCCGCCGTCACGTTCTCGGTCGCCCCTCTTCTGGCCGCGCTGGACGTCCCAGGAACCAGGTGGCTGCGGCGGCCAGGAGCATCAGGCCGGCGATGCAGGCGAAGGCCCCGCCGAACCCCCCGGTGCGGGCCTTGACCAAACCCATGATGGACGGTCCGGCAAAGCCGCCGAGGTTGCCCAGGGAATTGATGACCGCGATGCCGGCGGCCGCGGCCTGGCCGGTGAGAAAGGCCGTGGTCAGGCCCCAGAACGGGGCCAGCGCCCCCCAGATGCCCATGGCGGCCAACGACGCTCCGGCCAGGGAGCCGGCCAACCCGTCGGCCCAGGCCATGACGGCCATGCCGCCAAGACACAGCCCCAGCGATCCCAGCACATGCCAGCGCCGTTCGCCCAGCCGGTCCGAGCTGGCCCCGACGGCCGTCATGCCGACCATGGCGAAGGCGTAGGCCACCATGACGAGCAGGCTCACGTGCATGGTCCGGTCCGGTCCGTCGGGCAGCGCCCCGGCCAGGATCTGGGGCAGCCACATGACCAGGCCGTACATGGCCACCACCACGCAGAAATAGACGAAGCCGGCCAGCCACACCGGACGGCTCAACAGCCCCTGGCGCAGGTGGGCGGGATGCAGGGCGGCGATTTCCCGGCGCTCGGCCTCGATGGCCGCCGTCAGGGCGGCCGCTTCCTCGGTCCCAAGCCAGGCGGCTTGCCCCGGCGTCTCGGGCAAACGGCGGAACAGCACCACGCCAAGCACGATGGCCGGCAGGCCTTCCAGCAGGAACAGCCACTGCCAGCCGGCTAGGCCGTACGTTTGATGCAGGCTCATGATCCAGCCGGAAAGCGGGCTGCCGACCAGCCCGGCCAGGGGGGTGGCGGTCATGAACAGGGCCACGGCCCTGGCCCGGTGGCTGAGAGGGAACCAGCCCGTGAGGTAGTAGATGATGCCCGGGAAAAATCCGGCCTCGGCCACGCCCAGGACGAAACGCAGGGCAATAAAGCTCGTCGGGCCGGAAGCGGCGGCCAGGGCCACGGTGGCCAGGCCCCAGCTCACCATGATGCGGGCCAGCCAGACCCGCGCCCCGACCCGGGCCAGGATCAGGTTGCTCGGCACCTCGAACAGCACATAGCCCACGAAGAAGATGCCGGCCCCCAAGCCGTAGGCGGCCTGGGACAGGCCGAGGTCGGCGTTCATGGTCAGGGCGGCGAAGCTCACGTTGATGCGGTCGAGGTAGGAGACCACGTAGAGGAGCCCCAGAAAGGGCAGCAGCCGCCAGCGGGCCTTGGCCACGGCGGCGGTGAGAAGGGGGTCGGACAAGGCTGCCTCCTGGCAGAAAAATGGGGGAGGAACAGAGAAAAAAGGAGTCTGGCGTCGTTTTGGGCACCTTGGCGCGTCGTGAGGCCGGGGTCAACCGGGGTGGGACGCATCACCGCGATCTCCTCTCGCCGTGTCGTGTCTGGTATGTTATGGAAAGCGAATAAATTATTATTGAAACTTCTAGTGCTCCAACCTATAAAGAACCAGTCTCGATAGAAGTGGGTCAAATCGTAACGCCGGATTCGTTGTAAGGGAGAGTTATGAGTCTGAAAGTCAAATTCATCGTTCCGGCCTTGCTCCTGATCATCGTGGGGATGACAATAACGACGTGGCTTTCGTACGAGAGGAGCACCAAGTCGCTAACCGCTCTTTCCATGGAAAAATCCAAGGATAGCTTGAATTCGCTCTTGTCGGCTGTGGGATTGTGGGTCGAAGGCTCGCAAAATGAAGTCATTACGATTTCCAGAACGAAGACCATCGCTGCGGCCTTGACGGAAACGGGCAGCGAAAGCGCCAAGGAAGCCGTGATGGCGCTGATCAATCAGGTGGCAGCGCGCCATGTCGCGTTCGATACCATTCTTGTTATTGATCCCAAAGGCCATGTCGTGGCCACGACCAAGAGCTCGC
The DNA here is from genome assembly GCA_023417745.1 of Pseudomonadota bacterium. Taxonomy (GTDB): domain Bacteria; phylum Desulfobacterota; class Desulfovibrionia; order Desulfovibrionales; family Desulfovibrionaceae; genus Solidesulfovibrio. The sequence continues at coordinate 4,401 of JAEZEM010000085.1, read as the reverse complement.
TGAACGGGGCCGACTTGTCCGGGCGCGAATACTTCAAAAAGGCGATGGCTGGACAGGATTACATTTCCAATCCGGTGTTCAGCGCCGACACGGGCCAGCCGGTCTTCGTCATCGCGACTCCGGTCGTCAAGGACGGCCAGGTCGTCGGCACCGTGTCCGCTGGCATCAAGATCGACAAGTTCGCCGAACAGTTCATCAAGCCCCTGGAAACGCCGGCCAGCTACGCCTACATCGTGGCCCCCGACGGCACCGCCCTGGCCCATCCGGATAAAGGACTCATCGGGAAGTACAACGTGTTCAAGGAGGCTCCCTTCGGCGCCGAGATGGCGTCCAAGTCGCGAGGCGTTCTGGACACGGTGTCGCTTGGCGTCGAAAAGCTGGTCCTTTTTGAGAAATGCCCGCGTACCGGCTGGGTGATCGGCATGACCGTCAACAAAGCCGTCGCCTTTGCCGACGCTCGGGAACTGGGGCTGTTCATTCTGGAGCTTTCCCTGGGCCAGGCGCTGATCCTCATCGTCGGCCTGTGGCTGATCCTGTCGCTTACCGTGCTGAAGCCGCTGGGGGCGCTCGTCGGCGCGGCCGGCTGCATTGCCGACGGCAACTTGGACACCAAGCTGGACGCCGACCGGACCGACGAGATCGGCGGGCTGCAACGGGCCATGAGCCGCATGGTGGCCACGCTCAAGACCAAGATCGGCGAGGCCGAGGATCAGGGACGCGAGGCCCTGGCCGCCTCGGATAAGGCCCGGCAGGCCACGGCCGAGGCCGAAAAGGCCCGGCAGGCCGCCGAGGCCGCCCGGGAAGAGGGCATGCTCCAGGCCGCCGCCCAGCTCGAAGACATTGTCGCGGCCATCACCGCCGCCGCCGAGGCCGTGTCCAGCCAGATCGGCCAGTCGAGCCGGGGTTCCCAGGAGCAGTCGGCCCGGGTGGGCGAGACGGCCACGGCCATGGAGGAGATGAACGCCACGGTCATCGAAGTGGCCAGAAGCGCCGGCCAGGCCGCGACCACGGCCGAGAACGCCCGGGGCAAGGCCGACGAAGGGTCGCGCATCGTCGATCAGGTCATCGGCGGGATCAAGGAAGTGCAGGCCAAGGCCCTGGAGCTCAAGGACGACATGACCCGCCTGGGGCAGCAGGCTCAAGGCATCGGCCAGGTGCTGGAGGTCATTTCCGACATCGCCGACCAGACCAACCTGCTGGCGCTCAATGCCGCCATTGAGGCGGCCAGGGCCGGCGAGGCCGGGCGCGGCTTTGCGGTGGTGGCCGACGAGGTCCGAAAGCTGGCTGAAAAGACCATGCACGCCACCAAGGAAGTGGGCGAGGCCATTGCCGGCATCCAGCAGGGCACGCGCAAGAACGTGGACAACGTGGACCAGGCCGGCCGTCGCATCGACGAAGCCACGGCCCTGGCCGGCAAGTCCGGCGAGGCGCTGGCCGCCATCGTGACCTTGGTCGGCGAAACCACCGATCAGGTCCGCTCCATTGCCACGGCCGCCGAACAGCAGTCGGCCACCACCGAGGAGATCAACCGCAGCGTGACCGACATCAGCCGCATCGCCGGCGAGACGGCCATGGCTTTGGAACGCTCCGACGGCGAACTGTCCGGGCTGGCTGATCAGACCCGGATGCTGCGCAGCCTCATCGACGACATGCAGGGCGGCGCGGCCAAGGCCTTGCCGTCCGGCGCGTCCGGCCGCAAGGGACTCCCCAGCGGGGCCGGACGGACCGGACGACCCCGCTAAACCGCCCGGAGGTTGCGCCGCAGTCAAACGCCCCCCGACGGACAGCCGTCGGGGGGCGTTTTCAGTGGTTTCTTGCGCGGGACTCACTTCGAGGTGTGGGTATAAACGCCGTCCCAGCCGGCCGGCGGCGGGTCCTCGGCCAGGGCGGCGCAGCGTTCGGCAAAGACGCCGAAGGCCTTCCACTCGAACTGTCCGGCCAGGGCGGCAAAGGCTTCGGCTGCCTCGGCGAACCGGCCGGCGGCGTAAAGGTCCCGGGCCGCGCCGAAAGCGGCCAGTTCCTCCCGGCGACGGCCGGCTTCGGCCGTGGAAAAGACGGCAAAAAGGTCCACGGCCTCGTCCTTGCCCTTGACCCGCACCCGGTCCACGGCCACGAAGGCCGCCACCCCGGCCAAGACCGGCGCGTCCTTGGCCTCCTGGTGCAGCTCCCCGGAAGTAAGCACCCGCACGTCGTAGTATTTGGTCAGGCTTTCCAGGCGCGAGGCCAGGTTCACGGCGTCGCCGATGACGGTGTAGTCGAAAAGATCCTCGGAACCGAAGTTGCCGACCCGGGCTTTTCCCCGGTGCAGCCCCACGCCTGCGGCAATGGCGAGGCCGTAGTCCCGGGCAAAGGCGACGTTAAGGGCGTCCAGGCGTTGTCCCATTTCCAGGGCGGCGGCCACGGCCTGGGCCGGGTGATCGGGCACGTCCACCGGCGCGTTCCAGAAGGCCATGAGCGCGTCGCCGATGAATTTGTCCATGGTGCCCAGGCGCGCCATGATGATGCGCGTGAGCGGCGTGAAATAGCGGTTGAGCAGTTCCGAAACCTGGGTCGGGGTCAGGCGCTCGGACAGGGAGGTAAAGCCGCGCACGTCGGAGAACAGCACAGTGACGTCGCGCTCCTCGCCGGTCAAACGCAGGTCCTCGGGCCGGGCCATGATGCGGGCCACCACGGCCGGGGCCACGTAGCGGGAAAACGCCCCGTGCAGGAAGCGCTTTTGCCGCTCCTCGCGCCAGAATTTGAGAAAGGTGAGCAAGGTGAAATTGAGGATAAGGACCAGCAGGGGAAAAAGCGGCGACACGTACAGGCCGGTGCGGCCGAGCAGCTCCGCCGCGCCGTACCAGCCGGCCGCCCCCAGGGCGGCGAAGGGGATCAAGAGCGTGGCGGCCGGGGCGTAGGCCAAAAGGGCGGCCGAGACCAGGCCCATGACCACGGTGGCCGAAAGCTCCACGGCCACGGCCCAGTCCGGCTGGGACAGGAAATCGCCGGAGGCGATCATGTCGGCGATGGTGGCGTGGACCTCGACCCCGGGCATGGCCCGGTCCACAGGCGTGGCCCGCAGGTCGCGCAGGGCGGCGGCCGAGGCCCCGACAAAGGCGATGCGGCCCTTGATGGCTTCGGGATCGACGCGCCCGGCCAAAACATCGGCGGCGCTCAGGTGGGGAAACGTGCCGCCCGGCCCTCGGTAGTTGATCAGCACCCGGCCGCCGGCGTCCAGGGGAATGACCCGCCGGCCCAGGGCTTCGCTCCCCAGGGTCAGGGATTCGATGCCGCCCGAGGTGACCCGCAGCACGGCGTTCTTGACGCCGTAGGCCTCCATGACGGCGGCCAGGGCCAGACTCGGGGTCAGCCGGCCCAGGTGCTCCAGCACCAGGGGGCTGCGGCGCACGATGTTGTCGCGGTCGGGCAGGGTGTTGATGAATCCGGCGGCCGGGGCGGCCTTGGCCAGCACGGGCAGCGGACAGACCATGCGGCGCGATTCCGGCAGACAGGCGTCCAGCGGCATGGCGTCCGGGGTCTTGGCCATGGACAGTCGGGCCGGCGGCAGGGGGCAGGCCGTTTCGGAGGCCTGGCCGGCCGGGCCGCCGACATGGCCCGGCTGGCCGAAGTCCTGGTAGTAGCCCAGGACAAACGGCCCGGAGCGCAGCATGTCGGCCAACACCCGGTCGTAGTCGCTTAGGGCGTCGGGCAGGCCGGTGACGGCCGCGTCCACGTGCAGGTCGCGGCGCAACTGGCCGATGACGGCGCTGGGGCTGGCCCGGTCGGGCTCGGCAAAGACGATGTCCAGACCCACGGCGGCGATGCCGGCGTTGCGAAGCCGCCCAAGCAGCAAGGCCAACCGGTAGCGCGGCCAGGGCCATTGGCCGTGCTCGGCCAGACTGGCCTCATCGATGTCCACGACGATGGGCAGGCCGCTGCGGACCGTTGGCCGCTCCCGGGTGAGCATGGCGTCGTAGAGCTTGCCGTCCTGGAAGTCCAGCCAGGCCGGCCGGGCCAGATACAGGCCGGTCACGGCGGCGGTCACGGCCAGGCCGGCCAGGAGCAGCTCGGCCCGGGAACCCAGGGCGCGCCAGACCCCGGCGACGACGCCCAGGGGTCTGGCGGCCAGGGATAGCCAGGCCATGCCGCCGTGTTGTTTCGCCATGCGCTGCGCCTATTGGGCCGGGGTCTGGCCCAGGGGCACGTCCAGGGACATGGCCTTGCTCTTGGAGCCGGAGTTGCGGATCATGCTGCCGGCCGGCTGGTCGGCCAGATCGTCCACGGGCGAACCGTGCCCGATGACCTCGATGATGTTCTGGCCCTTGTAGATAAGCAGGTTGCCGAGGATGTCGTGGACCTTCCTGGCGTCGATCTCCAGCTTGACGAAGGCGTTGCCGCTCTGGTCCCAACCCCAGCCCCGCT
>JAEZEM010000352.1 GCA_023417745.1 Pseudomonadota bacterium | reverse complement strand
GGCCCAGGCCGTCCACGTCGTTTTTAAGGGCCAGGGCTTGGGTCCGCACCGCCTCGATGCCGGAAACGACCTCGGCCACGACGACCGCGCCTTCCTTGGCCTTGCCCCGGGCCAGATCGGCGCTGGTCGAGGCTTGGCCGGCGTTCTTGGCCACCTCCAGCACCGTGGCGTTCATTTCCTCCATGGCCGTGGCGGTCTCGTCGATGCGCGCGGCCTGAGTCGCCGCGCCCTGGCTGGCCTGGGCCGACTGTTCGGACAGGGTCTCGCTGGCCGAGGCGACTACGGCGGCCACGTCTTCGAGCTGGCGGGCCGTGGCCAGCAGGGCGGCGCGGCTCTCCTCGGCCCGCCGGGCTTCGGCAGCGGCTTGTTCCATGGCCTGGCGGGCCTTGGCCGCTTCCTCGGCCGCTTCCCGGCTCTTGGCCTCGGAGAAGGCCATTTTTTCCTGAAGGCTTGCCACCATGGCGCGCATGGCTCCAGCCAACACCCCAATTTCATCCCGGCCGGCCACCTCCAGCCGGGCGTCGAGCCGACCCTGGCCGATGTCCTCGGCGTAGGCCACGCTGCGGCCAAGGGGAACGGTGATGGAACGGATGATGGTCATGGAGAGAAGCCCCGTGACGGCCACGGCCCCGACCATGCCCAGGATGGCGAGCAGGAGGGTGCGGTCGTAGAGTTCCCGGGCGCTTGCTTCGGCGGTCTGGCTCACTTTGGCGGCCGAGGCCGTGATGTCTTCTACGATGTCGTCGATGACCTTGGTCGGTTCGCGGTCGATGCCCTGCACTTTTTGGTCGACCAGGGCGCTGAAGCGAGGATCGGAAGGCGGTATCGCCTTCAGCGCGTCTTCATATTGCCGAGTGAGGGCGACATGGGCGGCGATGGCGCTGTCGATGGTCTGGGTCGGGAAACGCAGCTTGGTCATCGTTGCCTTGAGTTGCGTCAGCAGTCGGACCACCTCGGCGTGTTCCTGCTGAAACAGCTTGACATAGCTTTGGTATTTTTCCGGGTCATGGCCGCGCAGCAAGAGATTTTTCCATTCCTGGACCTGCTTTTTGAACGCCACCTGGGCCGAGCGGGCTTCGTCCACCGAGGCCGTGACCAGGGCGCTGACGGCGATATTCTCCATGGACACGGCGTTGATCCGGGTCATGACGGCAAAACCGAAGACGCCAGAGCCGGCCAGGACCAGCAACGCCGTTCCGGTGAGAAGGAGCAGTCGTGTGCTGATTTTCAGGTTGTTCAGGGCCATGCGCTGTTCCTTTTTGCCGGCGGAGTCGCCAGGAATGTAGGGGTGAGCCTGGAGGAGAGACTACATTTCTGTAACAGCAATCGAAAAGAAGACAAGAGTCCGAGACAAAATTCGTCGTACCGCGTAGAAAAATGCTGTCCTTGGGCGGCTGGGGAAGGGGAGAAATTGAGCTTGACGGCTGGCTCAGGCTTGGATATAAAAACAAATTTTGCGCCGACCGAATAGCTCGGCGGCTCGGTTTGTCTCGCGACAAACCCTTGACTCGTCCTCAAAACGACTTACCAGGGTTGCACGCTTCCCTGGTTGCCCGGCGACGCGCGAACACCGCGCAAGGAGAACTGCATGGCGCGCATTACCGTCGAAGATTGCCTGGAAAAGATCAACAACCGTTTCCTCATCGTCCAGATGGCCATCAAGCGGGTGCACCAGTACCGCGAAGGTTACGATCCGCTGGTGGAATGCAAAAACAAGGAAGTCGTCACCGCCCTGCGCGAAATCGCCGCCGGCGAGGTGATGCCGGCCGATTCCATTGAGGAAGCCGGCGTATTTCTTCCTGAAACCAAATAGAAAAAAACAATGCCCCGGGATTATTACGAAGTGCTGGGCGTCGCCCGCGACGCCGACGACGAGACCATCAAGAAGGCCTACCGCCAACAGGCTTTCCAGTTCCACCCCGATCGCAACCCCGACAACCCCGAGGCCGAATCCAAGTTCAAGGAAGCGGCCGAGGCCTACGAGGTGTTGCGCAACCCTGAAAACCGGGCGCGCTACGACCGCTTCGGCCATGAGGGCCTGGGCGGCAACGGTTTCGGCGGCTTCGGCACCACCGACGACGTCTTCAGCGCCTTTTCCGATATTTTCGGAGAATTCTTCGGGTTCAGCGGCCGCGCCTCGCGCGGGCCGCGCCCCCAGGCCGGCAACGACCTGCGCTACGACTTAAACGTCTCCTTCCGCGACGCGGCCAGGGGGACGGAAGTCACGCTCAAGATTCCCAAAAACGTCCAGTGCCACGTCTGCAACGGCTCCGGGGCCGAACCCGGCACCTCGGCCGAGACCTGCCGGCACTGCGGCGGCTCGGGCCAGGTGGTCCAGAGCCAGGGCTTTTTCCGCATCGCCGTCAGCTGTCCGTCCTGTCGGGGCGAGGGCCGGGTCATTGCCACGCCCTGCAAGGAGTGCCGGGGACGGGGCATCACCCGCCAGACCCGCGAACTCAAGGTCCGCGTGCCGGCCGGCGTCGACGACGGCAGCCGCCTGCGCCTTCGCGGCGAGGGCGATCCGGGCCTGCACGGCGGCCCCCCGGGCGATCTCTACGTCATCCTCCATGTCGAGGCCGACAAGATTTTCGAGCGCCAGGGCCAGGATCTCGTCTACCGCCAGGACATCACCTTTGTGCAGGCCGCGCTCGGCCACAAGATCGAGGTGCCGACCCTGGACGGCGAGGAGACCATGGAGATTCCCAAGGGCACTCAGAGCGGCGAGGTGTTTTCCCTGCGCGGCCTGGGCCTGCCCATTCCGGGATCGTCCAGACGGGGCGATCTGCTCATCCACGTGACCGTGGTCACGCCCCGTGGGCTGACCAAGAAGCAGGAAGAGCTTTTGCGCGAATTCGAAGAGCTCGACGAGCAAAAGCCCATGAAAAAAGTCAAAAGCTTCTTTCGCAAGGCCAAAGAGGCCATGGGGAACTGACATGGGCAAACGCATGCGTTGCGCCGTCATGGCGCTGGCTTTGATCCTGGTTCTGCCTGGAGTTGCCGCCGCCGGCTCCACTGACGACTTTCGCCAGGGCATGATTTCCGCCAACAAAGGCGACATGGACACGGCCATCGCCGCCTTCACCCGCATCGTCGATTCCGGCGCCGGGGGCGACGTGAAAAACCTGGCCAGCGCCTACAATCTGCGCGGTATGTGCCAGGAAGCCAAGAACGACCTGCAAAAGGCCCTGGCCGACTACTCCAAGGCCATTGAGCTCGACGCCAAGATGGCCGAGGCCCTGGGCAACCGGGCCATGCTCTATATGAAGCTCGGCGACGAGGCCAAGGCCAAGGAAGACGCCACGGCCGCCAAGCGCATCGACCGCAAGGTCAAGGTGCCGGAGTTCAAGTAGGCCGGCCATGAGCGAAGGCTTCACCCATCTCGACGCCGACGGCGCAGCCCGCATGGTGGACGTCGGCGGCAAGACCAAGACCCGCCGCCTGGCCGTGGCCGCCTGCGAAGTGCATTTGTCGCCGGCCACCATGGCCCTTCTCGCCACGGCCGCCCTGCCCAAGGGCGACGCCCTCAACACCGCCAAGATCGCCGGCATCATGGCCGCCAAGCGCACCGCCGACCTCATCCCATTGTGCCATCCGCTGCCCCTGGCCCATGCCGACGTCCGGTTCGACGTGGATCAGGCCGCCGCCGTGGTGCGCGTGGAGGCCGAAGCCTCCACCGTGGCCGAAACCGGCGTGGAGATGGAAGCCTTGACCGCCGCCATGGTGGCCGGGCTGACCATCTACGACATGTGCAAGGCCGTGCAGAAGGACATCGTCATCAGCCAGGCCAAGCTCCTTTTCAAGTCCGGCGGCAAGTCCGGGACCTTTGTTTCGCCCGACTGGCCGGCTGGCCGGCCCTATCCGGCGTCCTGACCCCTGCGTAGCCGCACGAGCAAAGCGCCCGCTTCCCCAAGGGGAGGCGGGCGCTTTGCGTTTGGCCAATCAAGGGTGCCAGCGCAAGCCGCGTCGGGCAACGGCAGGCGGGAGGGCCGAGCGCTGACCGTCTCCCCGACCAAGGTGCCGTTTCGTGCGCCATCCGGGCCGGTCCGAAAGCCCTTACGCCACGCCAGGACTTGCGTGGCGTAGGCGCGCAGGCAACGAAGTCGGCGTCCGCGAACTCCCCGTCATCGACGTCAAGAGTCGCGTAAGCGACCGGCTCCGCAATCACCGCGTGGCCGTGAACTGCTTCTCGTCGATGACGGCGGCCAGGGCGGCCAGATCCGTTTGGATCTTGGCCTGCAGCAGCTGCTTGCGCCCCATGGACAGGGCGATGGCCTCGATGTTGGAGTTCTCCCGGGAAAGCCCGAGGATGGTGGTGTGGACAGTCCAGAAGGCCTCGTAGGCGGCCTGGGCAGCCTTGACCGCCTGGGTCTCGGCTCCGTCGCCACCAGACGGGGCGGCCAAGCCGGCCAGATCGGCCAGAGCGGCCCGGGCCTCGTGGTCGTCCTGGTTCATGGCCGCTTCCAGGGCGTCCATGCCGGCGGCTGACCGCTCGTCGATATGCAGCGGATGGAGGATGAGGATGGCCTGGGCGGCGGCAATGGCGCGCAGGGCCTGGGCGGCGGCCGGACAGTCGGGGGCGGCCAGGACCGGGGCCAAGGCCTGGCGCAACCGGTTGACGGCCTGGGCGGCCTCGTGGCGCGACAACCGCGCGGCGCGCACATTGGTGTTGCGGGCAACCAGGGCGTGCAAGGCCGCATAGGCGGCCCCCAGTTCCTTGAAATCCTCGATGACCGGTTTGACCGCGTCGATCTCCTTGGGATTTTTTCCCTTTTCGATCAGCGCCGAGAGGCTTTGCAATTGCTGCGCGCCGGCCTCGAAGGCGGCTTTGGCGGAGGCCGCTTGTTGCGAGGCCGCCTCCTCGTCCGGGGCGAGCAGGGACTTGTTGGCGCCGTCCGAGGCTGCCAGCAGGCTTTGTTGCAACTGAGCAGCCAGATGCTGCTTTTCCAGCAGCGCGTGCAGGTTGGCCTGGAAGTCCTGGCCGCTGCATCCGAACAGCAGCCCAAGGACAAGCAGCCGGCACGTCGCCAGGACCAACCGGCGAGGCCATGACGGGCGGGGTGTAGCGATGGACGCCATGGGCGCTCCTTATGGACGGATGGCCTGTTTCCTACGCGCCTTTAGTCCCTGTTACAAGATTCCCTGGCGAAACCGTCATGAAACGCAAAAGGCCGCGACGGGCGTCGCGGCCTTGGGAGCGTGGTCGTCGGTCGAGCGGCTTATTTATGCTTGAGGCGTTCGGCCAAGTACTCGGCCACGTGGCGCACCTCGAAGGGCGTTTTTTCCGCCTCGAAGCCGCCGCGAATCTGCATGATGCAGCCCGGGCAATCGGTGGCCATGGCGGTCGCGCCGGTGGCCTTCAAATTGGCGAGCTTCTTGCCGAGCAGTTCCCGCGACAGTTCCGGGAACTTCACCGAGAAGGTGCCGCCAAAGCCGCAGCACACGTCTTCTTCGGTGGCCGGCACGTATTCCAGGCCGGCTTCGCCGAGAAGCGCCCGGGGCGCTTCGGTGACGCCCAGGCCCCGGCACAGGTGGCAGGGAGCGTGGTAGGTCACCTTCTTGCTCGGCCCGGTGAAGGACTCGTCGCTGATGCCCAGCACGTCGCGGACAAAGGAGCTGAAGTCGATGACCCGGTGGGAGAACTGGGCGGCCTTGTAAGCCATGGCCGGATCGTCGGCGAAAAGCCGCTTGTAGCCGTGCTTGAGGTAGGAGGCGCAGGAGGCGCACAGGGTCACGATGTAGTCGAAGTCCTGGGCGTCGATGGCGTTCATGTTCTGGGCGGCAAGCTCGCGGCCGGCCTGCTTCTCGCCCATCATCTGCAGCGGCAAGCCGCAGCAGGACTGGCCCATGGGATATTCCATGGCCACGCCGGGCTTGGAGGCGATGACCGCCACGGCCGCTTCCATCTGCTCGGGATAGACGAAGTCCTGCACGCAACCCGAGAACAGCGCCACCTTGAGCTTGGCGTCGGCCACCCGGGGCTTGATACGTTCCCATTTGTCGCGGAAGGCCTCGTCGGCCACGGCCGGCAGGGCGCGGAAGTCCTGGTCCTTGAAAAGGAACATGGGCAGATGGCGCAGATACGGCGTGCCGCCGGTGACCGGCTTTTGGAGCAGCCGGGCGGACTTCAGCATGGTGTGGAAGAGTTTGCGGTTTTTGAGCACCTGGCCGGCGGCCGTGGAGTAGAGCGGATGGCCCTCTTCGTCCTGGATGCGGGCGTGGACTTCCTTGATGAGCGTGGGCAGGTCGATGCCGGCGGCGCACACGGCCTTGCAGGCCCCGCAGTTGAGGCAGTTCTGGACCAGGTTCTTGGCCTTCTCCCGGCCGTGGAAGAAATAGGTGGCGACCAGGCCAATGGCTCCGATGTAGATGTGGCCGTACTTGTGGCCGCCGACCATCCGGTAGATGGGGCAGACGTTGGCGCAGGCCCCGCAGCGGATGCAGCGCAGCACCTGCTTGAATTCCGGGTCGCGGGCCATGGCCATGCGGCCGTTGTCCACGAAGACCACGTGCTTGATCTTGGCGCCGCCCTTGGCCGTCTCGCAGGGCACGGCCCCGGTGATCCAGGTGACGTAGGAGGTGATGGCCTGGCCGGTGGCGTTTTTGGGCAGGCAGCGAATGATGCGCAGGGCGTCGTGGAGCGTGGGCACGAGCTTGTCGATGCCGGCCAGGGCCACGTGGACCCGGGGCAGGGTGGTGGTCAGGCGCGCGTTGCCCTCGTTGGTGATAAGCCCAATGGAGCCGGTGGCGGCGATGCAGAAGTTGGCGCCGGAGATGCCCATGTCGGCCTGGCAGAATTTCGGGCGCAGCTCGCGGCGGGCCACCTTGACCAGCTTTTGGATGTCCACGTCCTGCTGCTTCTGGGTCACCTCGGAAAAGAGGTCGGCCACCTGGTAGCGCGAGAGGTGGATGGCCGGCATGACCATGTGCGAGGGGCCTTCGTGGCGCAGTTGGATGATCCATTCGCCCAGGTCGGTTTCCGTAACCTCATATCCCTCGGCTTCGAGGAGATGGTTGAGGTGGGTTTCCTCGGCGGTCATGGACTTGGATTTGACGATGGACTTGACGTCGTTTTCCTTGGCGATGCGGGCGATGATCTCGTTGGCCTCGTGGGCGGTGGCGGCCAGGTGGATCTTGGCGCCGGCGGCCTCGGCGTGGCGCTTGAACTCTTCGAAAAGTTCCTCCAGATGGTCGATGGAGGCGTCCTTGGCTGCGGCGATTTCGGCGATCAGTTCCGGAGCGTCGATGTCGGCGAAGGCGTTGGCCCGGGAGGTGCGGTAGGCCACGGCGAATTTGTCCAGGGCCTGGCGCTGGAAATCGTTTTCAAGGGCTTCGCGCAACTGCTTGCGGTAGTCTTTGAGCGAAGTGGCGTCTTGCATCTACTTGCCCTCCAGAATGAGGATGTGCAGTTCGAGGGGCCCGTGCACGCCCAGGGCCAGGACGCGTTCGATGTCGGCGGTGCGGCTGGGGCCGGTGACGAAAGCGGTGAAGTCGGGCCGGCTCATCCAGTCGACCATGACCGGCTCCAGGGCGTAGGAGTCGGCCACGATGGCCGATGCCGGCAGCACGGCGATGTGGATTTCGGCGATCATGCTGGCCAGGCGCACTTCCTCGTTGGTGGAGCGGATGACCACGGAGCCGGTCTCGGCAATGCCGGCGGCGGCCATGGTCAGGCCGATATCGATGCCGCCAAGGTGGGAACGCATGCCGGAAGTGATGAGCTTGACGCCGCGTTCGGCGCACTGGGCCGACAGGGCCGTCATGGCCTCGTCCGGCATTTCCGGGGCGCAGATGATTTTCTCCTGCTTGGTTTCGCACAGAGCCTCGGCGGTCGTGGAAAGCGGAGCCTCGCAGCCCGAAGCCAGGATCTGGCAGGCTTCCTTGCCGACGCAGACGTCGG
>JAEZEM010000037.1 GCA_023417745.1 Pseudomonadota bacterium | reverse complement strand
TCTGCCGGAGTCGTCGGAGGTTGGATTGCATCGCGTTGGGCGTGTTGGGAGGGGTGCGGCGGGAGCGGGAAGGCAGGCGACAGGGGCGGCGGGGTCGCCCCGGAGCAGGGCTATTTACGGTGTTGGGAAGTTACGGCGCGGCGATATCGCGCAGGATTTCGGGATGAGCCAGGGCAATGGCGAGCAGCGTCTTGGCCGGACCGGACGGCGTGCGGCGGCCTTGTTCCCAGTCGTGGAGGGTGCGAACGGAGATGCCGAGCAGGGCGGCGAAACGCGTTTGGGACAGCCCGGTCTTGGCGCGGGCGGCCAGGGTCACGGACTGCCCGGGAGTGACGATTTCCTCAGCCACGACGCTGCCGTCGTCGGCCAGGACGCGGCGCAGGATGGAGTCGTCCTCGCGGGGCGTCAAAGTCGTGCGCCGAACAGGTTTCGGGGCAATGCCGGCGTCGAGGTCGGCAATGAGTTGGGAGAGGGCTTGTTGGACTTTACTCATGGTCGAAGGCCTCCTTGATACGGCGTAACCAGTGGCGCGGAATGTCTTCGAGTTCCCCCTTGCCGTAGGCGACGACCAAAATATTTTGGCTTGCGGCTAGACAATAAAATAGGTCACCCGTGCTCCTCCGTCGCTTCCCTTGAAATAGTCCTATTGAGAGCCTTATAGTAAATTTGATTTGCATCGATAGTTGTTATTATCGATGATTATTTTCTGTGTGAACTTACCGTTTTTTAAGTTTATTGTATCAACGTATTAATAACATGCTGTGATATTTATATATAAAAAATTATTGCAATTTATCGTTGTTCATGTAAAAAAAGATAAGGCTTGGTTTTTGTCTAAGGTCAGGAGGTGTACTTATGTATATCCTGGTGGTCCTTGAGATTATCCGATTAGGGCTGAGTATTGTCGAATATTTGATCAAAGTCTTATTGTAAATGGTCAACTTGGAGTAAACAAGTTGTAGCACCAAGCCGAAAATATGACCTAAGACATCCGGGGTGGTTTTCTACCCCGGTTTTTTTTGGGAAGCATTGTTTCTGCCGACTCTGTTTGACCTTTATTTTGCAGAGAATCGCCAAGCAATAGGCTAGTTGGAAGATCTATTTACTGTCAAATTGCCTAATGGAGTCACTACTGTAAAAAAACGGGCCGCCTCTTCCGAGGCGGCCCGTCCATTTATCCGTTCCCTTCGCCCCTCTCGGGGCCGGGGGGCAGCCCCCCTCGTCGCTACGTCGTCAGCGGCGTGTTCTCCACCCAGCTCCAGACGCCGCAGGGGCAGGCGTTGGCGCAGAAGCCGCAACCAATGCACTTCTCCGGGTCCGAGACCATGGCGAACTCCTTGCCTTCCTGCTGCTGGCGGGTAATCGCCCCCACCGGGCACAAGGTCTCGCACAGGCCGCAGTCGCGGCAGGCGCCGCAGGACGAACACTGGCTGGCGCAGGAATCGAGATCATTGAATTCCAGCACGCGCGGATCGAAGTACTCCAGCTTGGCCCGCTTGTAGTCGATCATCTTGCGCGTGTCCTCGCAGGGACGCTTGCCGGTCAGCATCTCGTCGATGGCCCGGGCCGCGTCGCGGCCCATGCCGATGGCCTGGGTTAAAAGGCCCGGCTTCACGATGTCGCCGATGGCGAACACCTTGGGATTGGTCGTCTGGAAGACGTTATTCACCTTCACATGGCCGCGTTCGGTGGCGATGGTGTCGCCCAGGAACTCGACGTCCGGCACATCGCCCACGGACAGCAGCACCGTGTCGGCCGGAATCAGCTCGCCCGACTGGAGCATGACGCCCTCGGGCGTGATCTCCTTGGTGAAGCAGGGCCACTTGAAGACCGCGCCGACTTCCTCGGCGTCGTGCTTTTCCTTGCCAAAGGCGGCGGGCTTTTGGATGTCAATGAGCGTAATGGACTCGGCCCCAAGGCGCGCCGCCTCGGTGGCCACGTCGCAGCCCACGTTGCCCGCGCCGATGATGACCACGCGCTTGCCGACCTGGCCTTCGTCCTTCTTGGCGGCCTTTAAGAAGGTCAGCGCCGGGGTGGCCAGTTCCTTGCCCGGAACCGGCAACAGGCGCGGCTTGTTCGCGCCCACGGCCAGCACCACGAAGTCGTAGTCCGTGACGATCTGGGCGAATTCGTCGGCCGAAAGGGCCTTCTGGGTCTGGATGTGGGGCAGGATTTCCCTGGCCCGGGCGATTTCGGCGTCCAGCACGTCGGCCGGGATGCGGCTGGACGGAATGGCCGAACTGATCTTGCCGCCGAGCTTCTCGGCCGGGTCGTAGATCACGGCCTCATGGCCGGCCAGGCGCAGCTGCCAGGCAACCGACATGCCGGCCGGGCCGCCGCCGATGACGGCCACGCGCTTGCCGGACAGCTCCGGGAGTTTCGGCATCTTGCCGGCCTTGACGTTGGCCTTGCCGAGCATGGCCGTGTTCAGGGGCTTTAAGGCGCCGACGTTGCGGGTGCAGCCCTGCATGCACAGGTTGGGGCACAGGTAGCCGCAGACCGTGGCCGGGAAGGGCGTGTAGGCCAGCGCCAGGTCCATGGCTTCGTCCATGAGCCCGTCGCGCACGAGCTGCCAGCGCTCCTGCACCGGAATGCCGGTGGGGCAGCTGGCCTGGCAGGGGGCGAGGTATTTCTTGTTTTCCCAGACCGGCACGAACCGGCGCAGCTCGCCGGTGACGATAAGCCCGATGGTGCTGCGGTCGGAGTCGTCGAGGTCGCCGATAAGGCCGCCGCGTCCAAGCTCGGCGTCCCAGACCTGAGCGCGGAATTCGCCCATGGGCCGGCGGGTCTTGCCGGTTTTTTCGTAGGGAGAGCGGGCAATGATAAGTTGCCAGTCGTCGCGCTTGGCCAGGGCGTCAAACAGTTCGGCCCGGCCGATGGCGTCGAGGAACTTCTTGAGGTTCTCGGTCAGCCAGCCAAACGTGGCGTCGTCGATGGCCACGAGCTTGGCGTCGGCCAGGGAGAAGCCTTTGTGGGGGCCGCGGAAGAAGATGCGCCCGCCGACCATGCCGACGCAGGGCCGGTAGCCGAGCACATTGTCCGGGTTTTGCGGCTGGTAGCCGCAGACCACGGCCGTGCCGCCGGCCATGAATTCGGCGAAGTAGTCGCCCACGCTGCCCAGAACAAAGAGTTCCGGCGCGGCGTACTTTGGGTTCTGCTTGGTCATGGTCATGCCGCGCGAACCGATGTTGCCGGCGATCATGACCTTGCCCTGGGCCATGGCGTTGCAGGCGCCGTTGCCGGCGTTGCCGCGCACGACGATGTCGGAGCCGGCGTTGAGCCAGCCGATGTCGTCGGAGACCGAGCCTTCGATGTCGATGCGGGTGCCGGGGAAGCCCATGGAGCCGGTGCGCTGGCCGGGCGAGCCGGTGATGCGCACGCGAATCGGTTCCTCGCGGGAGACCCACAACCGGCCGCCGATGCCGTGTTGGCCGAAGGCTTCAACGATAAGGTCGCGCGCGCCCTGGGTGACGGCGCGCTGGATGCGCTCCTCCAGGATGCGGGACTGGACGCGTTGTCCGTTTTCTATGCCGTGTATGGTGACGGTTTGCTGTGCCATGTTCGTGCCGCCTTGGTGCGTATAAAAAGGACGCCCGGGTTAAACCACGTATTTGATCTTCAGGCGCTCGGCCACGTGGTAGTCGCTGATGCCCAGGCCGTCGGACATGCCGATGGGCAGGGAGGTGGACCGGCCAAGGGGCGCGACGATCTTGCGCAGTTCGGTGTCGAAGGACAGGAAGACGTCGACCAGCCGCTCGGCCACCTTTTCGGGATCAAGCCGGCGGTACACGCGCGGGTCCTGGGAGGTGATGCCCTTGGGGCACACGCCGATGTTGCAGACGTTGCAGCGGTCGGCTTCGGAGCCGACGCAGCCGGCGGCGGACTGCATGATGTATTTGCCGGACTGCACGGCGCTGGCTCCGAGCATGATCAGCGCAGCGGCGTTGGCGGCCAGGTTGCCGTTCTTGCCGATGCCGCCGCCGGCGATGAGCGGAATCTCGTTTTGTTTGCCGGAGAGGACCAGGTTGTCGTAGCAGTCGCGCAGGTTGGTGGCGATGGGGTGGCCCATGTGGTTCATGGACACGTTGTAGGCCGCGCCGGTGCCGCCGTCCTCGCCGTCGATGGCGAGCCCGGCGGCGTAGGGGTTGCGCACGAGGTTGTTGAGCACCGCCGTGGAAGTCGTGGTGCCGGAGATCTTGGGATAGACCGGCACGCGGAAGCCCCAGGCCATGGACATGGACTGGATCATCTTGGCCACGGACTCTTCGATGGAGTACTGGGTCTGGTGGGTCGGGGGGCTGGGCAGGGACACGCCCTGGGGCACGCCGCGAATGGCGGCGATGAGCTTGTTGACCTTGTACCACATGAGCAAGCCGCCGTCGCCGGGCTTGGCTCCCTGGCCGTACTTGATCTCGATGGCGCAGGGGTCTTCCTTCATGTCGGGCAGGGCTTTGATAATTTCGTCCCAGCCGAAGTAGCCCGAGGCGATCTGCAGGACCATGTACTTCAGGAACCGCGAACGCAGCAGGCGCGGCGGACAGCCGCCCTCGCCGGTGCACATGCGCACCGGCATGTTCAGCTCTTCATTCAAGTAGGTCACGCCCATGACCAGGCCTTCCCACATGTTGGGGGAGAGCGCGCCAAAGGACATGGAGCCGATCATGAGCGGGTAGATCTCGCGCACGGCCGGAACCCAGCCGTTTTGCGCCAGGGCGGCGATGCCCTCTTCGGGCGGCTGGATGCGACCCAGGAGCGTGCGCAGCTCGAACTCGTGGCGGCCGGCGTCCAGGGCCGGGTCGGTGAGCATGGAGATGCGGATGAACTTGATCTGATCGAGCAGGCTGCCGCCGTCGTTGCGCCGTCCGCCCCGGGTGCGGGCCGCGCCGCCCCGGTTGTTGTGGAACTTCAGCGTGGTGGCCTCGGGGCGCAGACGCGGCGCGATGGCGTTATTGGGACAGACCATGTTGCACATGGCGCAGCCGATGCAGCGATAAGCCGGATCGGTGCGCTGGCGGATGCCATGGTAGATGGAATAGCTGTTGGTGGGCTTTTTGGGCAGTCCCGGCAAGGCCTCGACGGTGCGTTTGCGGTGAACGCCGAGTTCGATGGCGTTGACCGGGCAAACGGACGTGCAGCGCCCGCACAGGGTGCAGGTGTTCTTGTCCCACTCGATCTGCCAGGGCAGGTCGTTGACGCTTAGTGTGGACGGGGTAATGACTGCAGTTGATTGCATATGGTGACCTCTTGGCATTGCGGGCGCACGATGGCCGTATCCAGGTGCATGGGTTGAAAATCGGCGTGCTGGTCGCGGTCGGGGATGGCCGCGTCGAGGCCGCAGATTTCCGAGGAGAAGGCAAAGATGCCGGGCTTGCCGCCAACGACGCCGGGCCGCAGCTTCTTGCGGTCCTGGACCATGAACATGGTCTTGTCGGGCAGGCAGCCGATGACGCAGTTAGGGCCGTCGATGATGAGCTTGCGGCAGGTCTGCTTGATGCGGGCAAGTAAGGCCTGGTCGGGATGCTCGGCCATCTCGGCGTCGGACAGCGGCGTGATGACGTGCTTGTAGTACTCGATGCCAAACTGGAGGCGATTGAGCGTGAAGTGCATGATGTGGGCAAAGACTTCCGAATCGGACTGGTAGCCGGTGTAGCCGGGGAAGCCGCGCGAGAGCAGGTATTCGCGGATGGGCACGAAGGCCGTGTTCTCGCCGTTGGTCATGGTGCACACGCCTTGCAGGAAAAACGGGTGGCAGGCGTAGAGATTGATGGCGTAGTTGGTGTTCTGCCGGCCCTGGGCCAGGATGCGGCGGCAGGCCAGTTCGGGGCGGTCCAGGCCCAGGTATTCGCCGACCTCCATGGGGTCGCCGACTTCCTTGACCATGATGGTGTCGGGCCAGAACGAGAAGACGCGGATGTCTTCCTTGTCTTCGCCCATGTGGCGCAGTTCCACGCGCATGAGCATGTAGGCCAGCTCGCGTTCGGCCTGGCTTTTGGCCTTGAGGTCGGCCGGAGCCTCGTAGGCCCGGGCGATATAGGAGCCGCGCACGGGCGTGCCCAGGGGCGGCTTGGTGCGCGGATCGAGTTCGAGAGTCTTGCGGGTGACGAACCCGCGTTCTCCCATGTAGGCGTCGAGGCGTTTTAAGCCTTCGTCGGTAAAGATTCCGGAGAGGATGGGCGCATCCTTCATTTCACCGAAGGGGCCGCCGAGGTCGGAGAGGAAAAGACCGACGCCCGAGCCGTCGTGCCCTTCCTTCATGACATTGAGCGCCTCGATGGCGCGCATGGGGGACACGGGGTCCCGGCTGCTGAGGGCGAATAAGCGGCACATGGTCTACTCCGAATAATCGAATTCTCATTAAGGGGGGTTTTTTCATAGTGACAAAATGGGCTATCGTAAAGTGAAAAATAAAATTCGGTGGTTAGGAG
>JAEZEM010000023.1 GCA_023417745.1 Pseudomonadota bacterium | reverse complement strand
GCAATGGCCTTGGGGCTGACCGGGCAGACTTCCTGGCAGACGATGCACGGCCGGCCCATGGCCCAGGGCAGGCAACGGGTGCGATCGACAAAGGCCGTGCCCAGGCGGATGGGGCCAGCGGCGGCATACTCGCCCTGGCCGAGCTTTTCACTAAGACTCAGCGGCCGGATGGCCGCCGTGGGGCAGACCTGGCCGCAGGCGATGCAGTTGGGCTGACAACCCGAGCGGCCCAGGCGGTAGTTGAGGACCGGCGTCCACAGCCCGATCAGCCCGGCCGTCGTGACAGAGGGCTGGATGATGTTGGACGGACAGGCCCGCATGCACTGGCCGCAGCGGATGCAGCGGGCCAGAAAGCGCTCCTCGTCCAGGGAGCCCGGCGGCCGGATGAGCGACGGCGAGCGACCAAGGCCGGGGGCGTCCTCCACCCGCCACAGCGGCGCGCTAAAGGCTCCGGCCGCGCCGGCGGCCAGCAGCGCCACCGCGCCGCGTCGGGAGAAATCGGGCACGGCCGTTTCCCCGGCGGCCGAGGCCCGGCCAGAAAAGCCGATGCGCCCCGAGGGACAGCGATCCAGGCAGTTGCAGCACAGCAGACATTCGCTGACGACAAGCTTCCCGGACGGCCGGCAGCCGCCTTCGCAGTGGGACTCGCACAAGCGGCAGTCGCCGCAGTTCTTGTCCGTGGCCTTGCCGATGCGCCAGGGGGCGACCCGGGCGGCCAAGCCGAAAAGCGCCCCCAGGGGGCAGACGAATCGGCAGAAAAATCGGGGCCGCACGGCGTTAAGCGCCAGGATGGCCAGGAACACCAGCCCGGTCCACCACACGCCTTCGTAGTGCCGGGGCGCGTCATGGACGACGCCCAAGCCCGGATCGGCCAGGGGCAAGAGCGCCAGATTGACGCTGCGAAAGACCAACGGCAGCGGGTCGAGGAGTCCGGTTTGCAGGCCGCCCAAAGCGGCGCAGCCCAGGAAAAAGGCCAGCAGGGCGTATTTGACGAACTGGGCGCGGCTGGGACGGTTGTCCTCGGCCCGGTCCTTGGGCGCGCGCCCCAGCCGGGCCAGCCAGCCCGCCATCTGGTTGAGCGTCCCCAGCGGACAGGCAAAGCCGCAGAAAAACCGGCCGACAAAAAACGTCAGGGCCAAGGCGCCGAGGCCCCAAAGCAAAGGCGCGTACAGGGTATGCGTGGCCAGCATGGTCCCCAGGGCGGTCAGCGGGTCCAGGGACAGCAGCCAGTTGATGGGCCAGCCGCGCAGCTGCAGGAAGCCGCCCCCCACCGTGGCCACGAGACAAAACCACAAAAACAGCAGCAGGAAAAAGCCTTGGCTGGCCCGACGGGCGACGACGATGCGCATGGCCCTACCCCGCCGCCTTGTCGAGAGTGAGCGTCATCGGGGCCAGGGAGGCCACGTCCATGGTCCCCACCCCGGCCGCCTGGGCCAGGGCCAGATAGGGCAGATCGGCCGGCGTTCGCCCGAGCAGCGCCACGCCCAGGGTGTCGGCGGCCACTGGGTCGGCGGAAAAAATCATCGTGTTGGTGGCCTTGAGATCGGCCAGGGAACCGCCGGTCGGGCCATTGGCCATCATGGCGCTCACGCCGTCGAGGACGACCAGGGTCGGGCGCAGGAGTTGGCCGAGCTCGGCAATGACGCCGTTTATGTCCTGGTGGAAGATGTTTCGCCGCCCGCCAAGGAGGCCGTAGAAGTTTTTCAGGCTCATGGAGGCCCCGGCCCGTTGATGGTCCTTGACCGGCGAGAGCGCGATGACCTTGGTGACGCCGGCAAAGGCCCCGGCCAGGACCGGCCAATCCGTGATGAGCCGGCCACCGGGCAGGGTCAAGGGCGAAAAGAGAGCCGGGCGCGGCAGAACGATGGTCGCGCCCGAGCTTCGGGCTGCGCCGGCCAGGCCTGAGACCTCGAAACAGCTTTCCGGGCTGTTGATGGGGTTGTCGGTGACCAGCACCCGGCTCGCCCCGGCCGCCCGGCAAGCCTCAATAGCGGCGGCCAGCAGGTCCGGATGGGTGGTGGCCCCGAGCAGGGCCGGCGAGGCAAAAGCGGCGTTGACCTTAAGCAGCACCACGTCGCCCCGGGAGACGAAGGCCTCCATGCCGCCCAGGGCCTTGACGCCAAGGTCGAACATGGCCCGGCGGTCCGCGCCGTGGACCGTGACCAGCCGGGGCTTGCCGGCCGGCGGCGGCGCGGCGCGGAAATCGCCCAGACTGGCCAGCACCTTGCCCCCGGCGGCTCCGTCTGGCCCCTTGGGGTCGTATAGGGCCGCGCCAAGCCCCCCGGCGGCCACGGCCAGAACCGACGCCCCGGCCAGACGGCGCAGGAATTGCCGGCGATCAAGCCCCGCAGGCCGGGCGGGCGAGCCAGGGGAGGAACCGTCACCGGGGACGCCGGGCTTTTGCAACAGGGTCATGGCGTCACGTCCTTGAGGCTGGCCGCCAGTCTGGCCGCCAGTTCCACGGCGGCCTCCAGGTTGACGGCGTCGTGGACCCCGACCAGGAGGCGGCCGGCCGTCCAGAGAATTTCAGAGGAACCCTCGGCCCCCAGCACCACGGCGCCGGCCGGAAGCGCGGTCCCGGCCGGCGGCGGCGTGGCGGCGTAGCCGTTTTGCTTGAGGAAGCCGGCAAAGGCTTGGGCCTCGACAGCGGCCGCCTCGGCCGTGTCGCGTTCGGCCAAAAAGGCCGTGGCCGGGCCGGCCGGCAAGTCGTACTCGGCCGTGTAGACGTTGGAAAAACCTTCCATGCCCATGGCGTCCGAGGCGGCCAGCCGCACGCTGCCGGGAGTCTGGCCCTCGGCCGGGAAAAGCGCCTTGACGTCGCGGGCGACCCCCTGCCCGGCTGCGGCGGCCTCGCCCGCCGGCAGGGCCTCGGCCAGCTTCAGGGCCACAGCGGCCAGGGTCGGGCCGGTCGTCGCCTCGGCCCGGTCGGCCGTCATCTCCACATAACGGTTGCCTTTGGTGAAATAGAGGGCGTTTTCCGTGGCGTAGGCGTCCGGGGAGATCGGGCTGGACTTGGCCCCGGGCCGACGCTGGGAGCTTAAGACGGCAAAGGCGTCGGTGGGCGTGGCCTGGGTGTAGACGGCGACCTCCAGGCGCGTCCCGTCGGGCAGCCTGAAGGGGCGGATCGACATTTCCTTGAAATTGGCGGCCAGGTACAGCTCGGCCTTGCCGTCGATGCGGTCGGAGAGGGTTTCGGCGTCGTAGCTTTCCGTCGGCCCGGCCGGCTGGGCGTCGAGCAGACTCTCCAGCCAAGCGGCGTCGGCGAAAGTCCGGCCCGAGGCCGGGGAAGCGGCCGCGCCCGGCGGGGGCGGCGGACTCAGCGCCACCAGCACGGCGGGGTTCAGGCGCGATTGGGTCAGCCCCAGCCAGACAACGATGGCGGCCAGGACCGTCAGCACGCTCCAAGCCGTCCAGCGCTCCTGCCGCGAAACACGTTTGCGTCTTGCCGCCATGGCTGCTCCGTCCAATGTCCGCTGACGGCCCGTGCAAGGGACGCCTGGGTACAACCGTTGTGGCGGGACCGCGCGCGTTACGCCGTCGCCGTCGTCATAGGGCCGGCGCTAACGGGCCACCGGCTCGCCCTTGGAGCAGTCATAACGCGGGGGGCAGGCTGTTGCCGTTGCCAGCAATTCCTGGGGCGGCGTGGCGTCAAGCTCGCCGTTTCGCAGCACGAACCGCAGCTCGCCAGCTACGGGAAACCCGTCGGCAATAGCCTTTTCCAGACGCTTGACCGCGTCGGCGTATTCCGGTTCGGCCTTATTCTTGTGGAATTGGCGTCGCCATTCGATCCACTGTTTAGGATTCATGGCGCTTTGATCAAGGAAAACGAAATCGGTCAGGCCGTCCGGGCAATCCTGCTCCAGGTAGAGCGTGTACTCGAAGACCGGGTTGGCCGGATCGCGCTTGTCGAGCCGTTCCTTCTCGCTGTCCTCGATGAGCCAGGAAGCCTTGCAGGCGCGGCTGGCCGCGAACTCTCCGATCGGCCCGAAAAGAAACGCCGGCCGGCCTTCGTCGGCGATGAAAAAGCCGTCAAGAAAGGCCTTGGGCGGCGCATAGGGGACAAGTCCCAGGGATTGGCGCAGCTTTGCGGCTTGGGGACTTTGGGCCCTGGCCGGGCAAGGGCTAAGGAGCAGTCCGAATACCAGCATCAAAGCCGCAAGAGCCGGGAAAAACCGCTGCATGGCGCACCCCCACTGTCGTGGTCGGAACGATGAAGATGCCTGCCAACTACCAACCCTGCCCGACGAAGGCAAGCCTCGCCGCCAAGGGACATGGCGAGGAGGGTCGGCCGTGCCGTGGTCGGATCAGTTGATCCTGAAACGGATGGTGAGCGTGGCCCGGCTGGCCACGGCCTGGCCGCCGCGTTTGGCTGGGGAAAAGGACGAGGCCCGAACGGCCCGGACGGCTTCTTCCGCGAATTCCAGGCCGCTGTGCTCCAGCACCTCGACGTTTCGCAACCCTCCGGCGGCGTCGATGAAAAGGCGTAGCGACACCTTGCCCTCCAGATTGGCCCGTTTGGCTTCGCTGGGATAGGCGGGCAACGACCGGCGGCGAAAGCACGGCCCGTCGCCCTGGCCGAACTGGCCGATATAGTCTCCTCCGCCGTCGCCGCCCGGCCCTTCGCCGCCGAGACCACCATGCCCTGGCCCGTGCCCCGGCCCATGCCCGTCGCCGGGGCCGGCCGGTCCCGTGCCGGACGGTCCCGGCGCGGCCTCGGCTGCCGGCTGCGGCGCTGGGGCCGCCGACGCAACGGCCTTAGCCGCCGCCGGCTTATCCTGGGGACGCACGGCCTTGGCCGGCGGCTGGGTCGGCGGCTTGGCTTGGGGTTTGGGCTTGGGCGGCTGGGGCTCCGGCTCGGGCCGGGGTTCGGGCGGTTTGGGCGCTTCGGGGTCCGGCAACAGCACGGTTTCGGGCGGCGCGGCGGGCTTCTCCTCAAGGGCCGGCGCGGCGTCCGGCGGCGGCGTTTCCTTGGGCGGCGCAACGTCCGCCGTCTGCGCGACCATCGGCGGGGCAGGAGTTGCTTCCTGTCCGGCAACAGGCAACCCATCGCCGCCGCCGGGCAGGCGTCCGTCGCCGCCTGCGCCGGATGGGCCGGCTAGGCCGGCCAGATCAATCTCCATCACCGGTTCGACCACGGGCAGGTCATGGGACAAGTCCAGCAGGCCGGCCCAAACTACGCCGATGACGGCCAGGCCGTGCAGCGCGCAGGAAACCGCCGCGCACAGCCACGGCCGCGTCTTGCCCGGCGCGGCCGGGGCAGCAGTGTCCAGGCTGCGGGCCAGGGCGGCCAGGCTGGCGTCATCAAGCGCCTTGTCATCGGCCATCGTCGTCATGTCAGGCCATGCTCCCCTTTGTGGATTGGCTTACGGCTGAGCCTTTGCCCGGACGGCCGGGACGCGACCGCAACGGCAGCGCCCCGAGACGGGCCACGTCGCGGCCATCACCCTGCTTATTGAACTATTTCAAACGATATCCGCAGTCCGTTTTCTTTGCCCTCGTGTCCAATCAATCCCGAAATGTTTCCAAACAAATTTTTATCACCGTTTTCACATGCACTTTCAGACAATATAAGGACAAGTACATGCACAATCAACGTCATAGCAGACAAAATAACAGAGAAATGACAAAATAACCCACAACGATCACGCTTCATTAATTAATCGTGAACCGTTGCTTTTATTAAATTTTTCCCCTACATCCGGCCAAAGTCAAGCTTCTTTGGAGAAGCTGTTCATCATGACTAACACCATGCAGAGCCGTCCTTTTTGATTAAAAAACAAACTGTCATCTGAATTTTATTATTCGTGACAGTTAAAGTTACTTAGCGGATGTCGAGTACGAGAGGGGCCGTCTCGGCGGCAGTTTCTGGCGTCGTCGATCACCCGGTGAAAAACCGGGAGCGCAAGCGGGCGGGCAAACGGGGACAACCGCTGGCCGGCAAAGAGAACTCGCCACATGTGGCGGCGAGTCCCCTGGGCCGGAGGGCGGCGGAACAGGCGCGCGGCTTGCGTAAAAGGGTGCGCCCAAGACCGGGCGCGTCACGGCGACCATTGCGGCAAGGAGTGGGAACGGCATCCGACACCGATGGGTCTTGCGGAGGAGTTGTATGAAGCGTCTGGTTATTGCGTCGTTGGCGCTGTGTTGCGCCCTTGCGCCGTCCTTGGC
>JAEZEM010000013.1 GCA_023417745.1 Pseudomonadota bacterium | reverse complement strand
GGGAAGTTGGTGAGCACCACGAAGGCCGCGCCCAGTTCCTCGGCCAAGGTCTTGCCCGAACCGCCCGAGCTTTGCAGATTGTCGGCCACGAGCCGGACATGGGCCTTGCGGGCTTCGGCCACGGCCTGGGCCAGCTTTTGCGGCCCGCTTTCCTCAAACCGCCCATACTGGGCGGCGATGTCGCAGCCAAGCCACTGGAGAAACGGCTTTTGCTGGACGTCGGCCATGACCGGGAGGCCGACAAGGGGCTTGGCCTTGGCGGCCAGTTCGCCCGCGACCTGGTCCACCATGGCGATCCGTGCCTCGGCCCGCTGCGCATACAGGGCGGCGCGGGGCGGATCGACGGCGGCCAGCAACCGGGCTACGGCCTGCGTGGCGGCCTTCTGGCGCTCGGGAACCATCCAGTTGCCGGGCGCGTCGACCACCCGGACCTTGGCGGCCAGGGCCGGGTCGTTGCGAATCGGCCCCATGACGGCGTCCAGATGGGTTTGCCAATCGTGGAGCACAATCGCTTTGGCCTTTTCCAGCGCGGCCATGTCTGAAGCGCGCAGGTCGGTATGTCCCGGGCAGGCGGCGGCGGGCATGATGGGCGTGGCCGTCACGTGTCCCTGGCCCAGGTCGCTTAGGATGTCGGCGACCAGGGTGGAGCCGGCGGCGATGACGACGGGCGTGTCTTGCGCCCAGGCTTTCCCTGGGGCCAGGGCTGCCCAGAGGCAGAGAAGACAACACAGGGCGCGCGCCAACGGCATCATGGCTGGCCCTCCGGCGTTTTGCGGCTTTGGGCCAGATAGCGGCCGGGCTGGTCGATAATGACCGGGGCGGGCAGACCGGCGCTCAGGAAGAGTTCCCGCATGGGGCCGTCTTCGGGCAGGGCGTCTTGGGCCACGGCGCTGTGTCCGCCGTGATGGGCCATGAGCTCGGCCCGGCTCAGCAAATGGGCGATGATGACCGAGGTGCCGGGCTTGGCCACCCGGGCCATTTCCGACAGGGCGACGCCTTTGTCCTCGAAATGGGGAAAGGCGGCGAAGCAGACCACGGCGTCAAAGCTCGCCTGGCGAAACGGCAGGCGCATGGCCGTGGCCTGGACCGGGGACGGGGCTGCCGGGCCGAGCTTGGCCTTGGCCTGTCGCAACATTTCCAAGGACAGATCGAAGGGAAAGATCCGCCCGCTCGGGCCGACGGCTTCAAGGAGATAGGGCACGAGGGTTCCGGGGCCTGTGCCCATGTCCAGCACCGCGCCGCCCACGGGCAGGGCGAAGGAGGCGACCAGGGAGGGCAGCTTTTCCCGGACCGGCGGCGGATAGCAGTTGGTTTCCCAGTGTTGCGCCCGGGCATCGAAAAAGGCGGCCCGGGGATCGGCAAGGCGGTGGTGGTGCATGGCGTTATTCCTTGTGCGTCGCTGGCGAGGGTCGCATCCACGGCAAGTGCGGAAGGTCTTTCGTGGTCAGTAGACTAAAGCTACTGATTTTATTTAAAAATATTATCATGCTGTTAAAGGGGCGCGGCTCTAGGCGACAAAACGCAGCAGGGCGTAGAAGCCGCTTGGGTCCAGGCGCTTGCGCACGACGCGGGAAAACCCGGCCTCCCGGCCCAGGCGTTCCACGACGTCAATGGGATCGTGGCGGCCGTGACGACGAAAATGGTCGACCAGCACGCGCCGTTCCTCAGGCGTCAGTTCTTCCCAGTCGGCCTCGATTTCCTGGTTGTAGCGCTCCAGAAAGGCCTCGGCGCTTTCGCCGTCGCTTGGCATGGGATCATGGGTGAAGAGCACGCCGCCGGGGCGCAGGGCGTTTTGGGCCATGGCCAGGAGCCGGGCTTTTTCGGCCAGCGGGAAATGGTGCAGCAAAAGTCCCATCCAGATGACGTCGGCCTTCTGGCCCAGCCCGGCCAGCACCTCCCGGGCGTCGGCGGCCAAGAGGGTCACGACGGTCGGGCTTGAGGCCAGATTTTCGCCCGCGGCGGCCAGGCACGACGCGTCCGTGTCCGCTCCGGTGTAGGCGGCCACGTCCCCGGCGGCCAGCACGGCGGCCATGTCCCGGGCGTCGTTGCAGCCAAGGTCCAGCAGGCGCAGGTCCTTTTGCCCACGCCCGGCCAGAAAGCCTTCCAGCCAGGCGTAGGCGGCCTGATGCCGCATCCGGTCATGGGCGCGCAGCTTGGCGAAGACCTCGCGGCGGTCAAAAGCGGTGGAAACGGTCGTGTCCATGGACGCTGCGCCGTTAGAAGGTCAGGGCCACGCCGGCCGTGACGCCGGTCCCGGGCATGGGGTAGCCGGGTTTATATTTGTAGAAGGTGTTGGTCAGGTTCTGCACGGCCACGAAGAGTTCGGTTTCGACCTTGGGCTTGGGCACGGTGAAGAAGTAGGAGAACTTGGCGTTGGCCAGCCAGTAGGCGTCGACCTTGGCGGTGTTGCGCGTGTCCACCCGCCGGGTTTCGGACAGCACGTACATTTCGTCCACGTACTGGGCATCGGCCGCGATCTTGAAATGCTCCAGGAAGCGGTAGTTGCCGCCGAGGCTGACGCTCAGGTTGGGCACGTAGGGCAGATACTGGGGCGTGTGGGCCATGGCGTTGAGGCCGGCGAACAGGGCGAGGT
>JAEZEM010000513.1 GCA_023417745.1 Pseudomonadota bacterium | reverse complement strand
CCCCCCCCCCCCCCCCCCCCCCCCCCCCCCCCCGGGGGGGGGGGGGGGGGGCCCCCCCCCCCCCCCCGGGTTCGGGCAGCGCCCGATTCGTCTTTCTCTTTATCTTCCGCTTTATCTTCCTCTCCCCCTCCCTGCACCTCCCGCGCCTACGGCGTCGTCGTGATCCGGCCGTCCAGTTCCAGCTTCACCGGGTCATGGCGGCGCAGCCAATCGGCCAGGATATCGGCCACGGGCGTGCCGTCTTGTTCGACGTCGCGACCGGCCTTGGCGAAAAGCGTGTAGCCGTCGCCGCCCCGGTAGAGGAAATCGGCCATGGCGACGCGGTAGTCGGCGGTGGGCTCAAGCGGCGTGAAGCGGCCGGCGGCGTCGGCGGCCTCGATGCGCACGATGCGTAAGCCGGCCGGTTTGGCCGGATCGTAGGCGTAGCGCAGGCCGGCGACTTGCGGGAACCGGCCGGTCCCGTCGGTGAGGCCGACGTGGCCGACGCCGTGTTCCAGGGCGGCCTTGACGTCGGCTCCGGTCAGGGTGACGACGGTGAGGGTGTTGGGGAAGGGGAAGGCGGTCAGCACGTCGCCCAGGGTGATGTTGCCCGGGGCGATGCCGGCCCGGACGCCGCCGCCGTTGGCCATGGCCATGGTGGCGTTGTAGCGGCGGCCGGCGGCCAGGAGCGCTTCGGCCATGAGGTCGCCGGCGGCGCATTCCTCCTGGCGGCACATGGCCGCGCCGAGCGGCTTTTCGGTGTGGCCGACCACCGTCTCGCGGAAGGCGGCCAGGGGTTTGGCGAAGCGTTCGACCTCGGCCCGGGTGGCCGGGTCTTCGGGCACGGCGGCGTCGAGGCGGATGGGGTTGCCTTCATAGGCCACGACCCGGCCGGCGGCGTCGAAGGTGGCGTGCAGGTCGCCGAGGTAGCGGCCCCAGTAGCCGGCGGTGACGATGAGGGTCTTGCCGCCGCCTGGGTGTTCGACCACGAGCGGACTGGGGCCAACGGCCTCGGGAGCGCCATTGGCCAGCAGCACGTGGCTGTGGCCGCCGACGATGACGTCGAGGTCCGGGACTTTTTCGGCCAGCTTCTTGTCGCCGCTTAAGCCCGCGTGGCTCAGCGCAATAAGGATGTCCACGCCCTGACCGCGCAGCTGCGATGCGACTTTTTTGACAGCCTCGGCCGGCGCGGAAAAATGGACGCCCGGGCCTGGGCTGGACATTTGCGGCGTCTTGACCTGGGCCACGCCGATGATTCCGACCTTCTTGCCGCCTATTTCCCGAACGATGTACGGCACAACCAGGCCATGCAGCGCCGAGGAGGCCTCGGCCTCGAAATTTGCCGCTGTCATCGGGAACTTGAGCGCCCGAATAAAATTCGCCAGAGTGGCTTGCCCATCGTCGAATTCATGATTGCCCAGGGTCGTGGCGTCGTAGCCCAGGCGATTCATGAAAAAGGCCAGAGCCTCGCCCTTGTATTTGGTGAAAAAAAGCGTCCCCTGGAACTGGTCCCCGGCGTCGAGGAGCAGGATGTTGCCGCCCTTGGCCCGCTCCCGGGCGATGGCCGTGGCCAGCCGGGCCACGCCGCCCTGGCATTTGCCGGCCGCGTCCTTTTGCTGGTCGCAAAACGCGCCGAAGTCGTCGAAGGCGGCCAGATGGGCGTGGATGTCGTTGGTGTGCAGGATGGTGAGCTGCATTTCGCCCCCGGCCAGGGCCGGCAGGGCGGACAGAAGCAGCAGGCAAAGAACACAGACAACCTGTTTGTATCGCGGCATTTTTCGAACCTCCGAAGGTTGTTCGGCACGTGAGGCAGGCAAACCGAAGAAACCACTTGACAAGCAGCGCCAAATCGAATTTTTAACTCGACATCAGGAGAAATCAAGAATGATCGACGAAATCGACCGCCGGATTCTGATGATCCTTCAGGACAACGCCCGCACCTCCAACGCCGACATCGCCCGGGCCGTGTCCATGGCCCCGTCGGCCGTTTTGGAGCGCGTGCGCAAGCTTGAGCGCAAAGGCGTCATCACCGGCTACGAGGCCCGCATCGATCCGTCCAAGGTCGACTTGGACCTGACCGCCTTCACCTTCGTCAAGACCGACGAGCCGGTGGGGGCCATCGACACCGGCCAGCAGCTCGCCGCCGTGCCGGGCGTCCAGGAAGTCCATTACGTGGCCGGCACGGCCGCCTACCTCATCAAGGTACGCGCCCCGGACACCAGGTCGCTGGCCGACCTGCTCAAGGTCATCGGCCGGCTCTCCACCGTGCGCGACACCAATACCACGGTGGTGCTGCAAACCGTCAAGGAAACCGGCGCGCTCCCCCTGGGATCGCTGCCCCAGCCCGGAGAGGAATGATGCAACACTCGCTCGACGACGCCATCCGCCAGCGCGGCAAAGCCTTCTTCGCCAGCATCCGCGGCGAATCGCCCTCGATTTTCAACAAGGGCTTCTGGACCGGCAAGGTCATGGACTGGGCCATGCAGAACGAGGCCTTCAAGGTCCAGCTGTTCCGGTTCGTGGACGTTTTGCCCTACCTCACCACCTCCGACAACCTGTCGCGCCACATCGAGGAATATTTCTCGGGCGGCGACGCCGGGGAGATTCCGTCGGTGCTCAAGTGGGGCGCGGAAAAGTCGGGCATGTTCGGGGGCGTGGCGGCCAAGCTCATGGGCAAGGCCATCCGCTCCAACATCGAAGGCATGGCGCGGCAGTTCATCGTCGGCGAGAAAACGAAAGAAGCGGTGAAAAACATCGCCAAGATCCGCAAGGACGGCTTTGCCTTCACCGTCGATCTCTTGGGCGAGGCCACCGTCTCCGAGGAAGAATCCGACGCCTACCGCGACGGCTATCTGGAAGTCCTGGACGCCCTCGCCGCCGAGCAGGGTTCCTGGAAGGCCTTTGGCGGGGCCGGCGACGGCCTGGACTGGGGCAGCGCGCCGCGCGTCAACGCCTCCATCAAGCCCTCGGCCCTGTTTTCCCAGGCCAAGCCCATGGACTTCGAAGGTTCCGTGGAAGGCATCCTGGCCCGGATGCGGCCCATCTACCGCAAGATTGTGGCCATGGGCGGGGCGCTGTGCATCGACATGGAGCAGCTCAAGTACAAGGACATCACCATTGAGCTGTTTAAGCGCCTGCGCAGCGAACCGGAGTTTAGGGACTACCCCTACCTGTCCATCGTGCTCCAGGCCTATCTGCGCGACACCGGCCACGATCTGAACCAGCTCATCGAATGGGGCCGGGCCCAGGGCCTGCCCTTTGGCATCCGGCTGGTCAAGGGCGCGTACTGGGACTACGAAACCGTGGTGGCCAAGCAGATGGGTTGGCCGGTGCCGGTCTGGACGAAAAAGTCCGAGTCGGACATCGCCCACGAGAAGCTGTCGCGCATCATCCTGGAGAACAGCGACCTCATCTATTTCCAGTGCGCCTCCCACAACATCCGCTCCATCTCCTGCGTCATGGAGACGGCGGCCGAGCTTGGCGTGGCCGATTCGCGCTACGAGTTCCAGGCGCTGTACGGCATGGCCGAGCCGGTGCGCAAAGGCCTGCTCAAGGTGGCCGGCCGGGTGCGCCTCTACTGCCCCTACGGCGAACTGCTGCCGGGCATGGCCTATCTGGTGCGCCGGCTGCTGGAAAATACCGCCAACGAATCCTTCCTGCGCCTGAGCTTCGCCGACGGCGAGGCCGAGGACGTGCTGCTGGAAAATCCCGAAAAGACCCTGGAGCGCGAGATCGCCCAGAAGCCGGTCCGGGAGCCGGCCACGCCGGCCGCCATCGACGGGCTGACCGCGTTTCGTGGCGAACCCCTGGCCGATTTCACCATCGCCGACATGCGCGCCGCCTTCCCGGCCGCCATCGCCGCCATCCACGCCAAGGCCGGCCGGGTGATTCCGCTTTCCATCGGCGGCAAGACCATCGAGACCGCCGACCGCATCCCCACCGTGAACCCGGCCAATCCGGACGAAGTGCTGGCCAACGTCTGCCAGGCCGGCATCGCCGAAGTGGACGCGGCCATCGCCGCCGCCAAGGCCGCCTTTGGTCCCTGGCGCGACAAGACCCCGCGCGAACGGGCCGACGTGCTGCTCAAAGCCGCCGCCATCGCCCGCCGCGAGATCGTGGCCCTGTCCGCCGTGCAGGTCCTCGAAGTCGGCAAGCAGTGGGATCAGGCCTACAACGACGTGGGCGAGGCCATCGACTTCCTGGAATACTACGCCCGCGAGGCCGTGCGCATCGGCACGCCGCGCCGCATGGGCCGCGAGCCGGGCGAGAAAAACCACCTCTTCTACGAGGGCAAGGGCGTGGCCGCCGTCATCGCGCCTTGGAACTTCCCCCTGGCCATTTCCCTGGGCATGGCCTCGGCCGCCATCGTCACCGGCAACACCGTGGTCTTCAAGCCCTCCAGCCTGGCCTCGCTCATCGGCCACGGCCTGGTCGACATCTTCAAGGAAGCCGGCCTGCCGGACGGCGTCTTCAACTTCTGCCCCGGCCGCGGCTCGGTCATGGGCGACTATCTGGTCGAGCATCCGGCCATTTCCACCATCGCCTTCACCGGTTCCATGGACGTGGGCCTTCGCATCATCGAAAAGGCGGCCAAGGTGCATCCCGGCCAGGACTACTGCAAGCGGGTCATCGCCGAGATGGGCGGCAAGAACGCCATCATCGTGGACGACGACGCCGACCTCGACGAAGCGGTGCTGGGCGTGGCCTACTCGGCCTTTGGCTTCCAGGGCCAGAAGTGCTCGGCCTGCTCGCGGGTCATCGTGGTCGATTCCATCTACGAGCGCTTCACGGCGCGGCTCAAGGAAGCCTGCGAGAGCATGAAGCTCGGCCCGGCCGAAGACCCGGCCAACGCCATGGGGCCGGTGGTCGACGCCTCGCAGCAGGCCAAGGTGCGCGAATACGCGACGCTTGCCCGCCAGGAAGGCAAGGTGCTGGTCGAGCGCGGCCTGGACGCCAAGGGCTACTTCGCCCCCATGGTGGTGGTCGAGGGCATCCGCCCCGAGCACCGTCTGGCCCAGGAAGAGATCTTCGGCCCGGTGCTGTCGGTCATGCGGGCCAAAAACTTCGACGAAGCCATCGCCTGGGCCATGTCCACCCGCTATGCGCTCACCGGCGCGGTCTACAGCCGCAGCCCCCGCCATCTGGAAAAAGCGCGCAAGGAATTCCGCGTGGGCAACCTGTATCTGAACCGCAACAGCGTCGGAGCCATGGTGGCGCGCCAACCCTTTGGCGGCTCCAAGATGTCGGGCGTGGGTTCCAAGGCCGGCGGCCCGGACTACCTGCTCCAGTTCGTCGATCCCCGCGTGGTGACGGAAAACACCATCCGTCGCGGATTCACGCCCATCGACGAAGATGACGAGTGGGTTGATTAGGCTGAAGCTGGTTGAGGAAGAGAACGCGAGAGCAAAGTTAAGCGATGAGATAAAGCCGGGGGCGGGGGACCGCTCCCGGCTTTTTGTTCGCCCTGTCCGGCTCGGGCGAGGCGACCGCTCCCCATCCAGCCGTTGCCGCCGGCCGCGCTCCCTTGTATACGCCCCCCATGCGCGCCCATGTCCGATTTCTCGCCGTCTTCCTGGCCGTGGCGGCCGGGGGGCTGTTGCTGGCCGCCGCCTTCTCCGCAGGGGTCGATACCTACGCCGCCTTCGGCACGCCGCCGATTCCGGGCCTGACCACCGAAAAAAACCATCCCGACCATATCACCAAACCTTACACCGTGCTGCGCGGCGACTACGACACGCTCATCGTTGGCTCCTCGCGCTCCCGCGACATCTTCTGCCCCGATCTCGTCGCCCTCTACCCCGGCCAGGAGGTGCGCTGCTACAACGGCGGCATCGCCAACGCCGATTTCTCCATGAGCCGGCGCATGGCCTATCACGCAAGCGCCGTCACGCCCCTGCGTCGGCTGGTCGTGGCCCTGGATTTCTTCGGCTTCAACGCCGGCGGCTACACGCCCTTCGACAAAACCGACGCCGAGCGGTTTCTCGGCCAGCCCGGCAAACTGCCCGGCGGCCTTATCAGCGACGTCTGCCGCTTGCTTTTTTCCCGCGCCGCCCTGGAAAAAGCCGTGGAGACCATAAACCGCAGCCGCCTCGCCGCAGCCTCCCGGGCGTTGGCAACGGTCGAAGCGGCCAGTCCGCCCGTGCCCCCCTCGCCCGACGCCGGCCAGGCGAAGCCTGAAACCGCCGCCCCTGCGCCGGCCGCCCACAATCCCTTTCTCGGTTTCTATCCGGCCGTGCTCAAATTTTACCAAAACTACAGCTTCATCCATCCCCGCTCCGGGGCCTCCACCCTGGACGAACTGCGCGATCTGCTCGTCTCCTGCCGGCGGCGCGGCATCGAAACCTTCGTGCTCATCAACCCCTTCCACGCCGTCATGCTCGACGTGCTGCGCCAGGCCGGCTTGTGGCCCCGCTATCTCGCCTGGAAGGCCGCCGTGGCCGACGTCGTGGCCGGGGTCAACGCCGACGGCCCGGGACCGCGCATCGCTTTGTGGGATTTCTCCGGCTACAACGCCGTCACCGTCGAACCCGTGCTGGTCGACGGCCGGCTGCGTGACGAACTGGAATATTTCGCCGATCCCTTCCACTACAAGCGCAACGTCGGCGCGCTCATGCTGCGCCGCATGATTGCCGGC
This sequence comes from Pseudomonadota bacterium, assembly GCA_023417745.1. Lineage (GTDB taxonomy): Bacteria > Desulfobacterota > Desulfovibrionia > Desulfovibrionales > Desulfovibrionaceae > Solidesulfovibrio. The sequence continues at coordinate 3,991 of JAEZEM010000513.1, read as the reverse complement.
GAGGAGGCCGTGCCGGATTTCGGGCGCGAGCTGACCCCGGCCGAGGCCGCCGCCGAGCCCGCCCGGCTGGAGGCCGGACACGAGGCCTTCCAGCGCGACCAGGCCGCCTACGTCGACAGGGTCCTTGGCCGCGCAACCGCCGGGAGCAGGCCGTGAAACACGAACGGGAGACGGCCAGGGCGCGGCTGGCCGAGACGATCAAGGCCGAATTCGCCGCCCTGGCCCGGCTGCGCGCCGCCCTGGAGGCCGCCCTGGACGCCGCAGACATGGCCGCCGCCCGGGACATGGCCGGCCGGTTCGGCCCCAAGGCCCAACATCTGCGCCGACTCTTGGCCGCCCAGGCCCCGGAGACCGCGCCGCCGCCGGAGGTTCTGGACGCCTGGAACGTCCTGACAGGCGACGACCGCGCCCTGCGCCTGGCTCTGCCCGATACGCTCCAGGCCGCCATGTCCTGGCTCGGGCAGCGACGCCGGGCCGCCCTGGCCGCCCTGGGCGACGGACGGCGGCGGGCGCGGCGTCTGGCCCGGCTGGCCCTCGGACTGGCCCTGGCCGTCTGTCTCGTTGTCGGCGGGCGGCACGCCTGGCTGGCCTATGCCAAACGCCTGGAGCTGGCCGCCCGGTCGGATTTCGCGGTGGATCTCGTGGCCACGCCCGAGGCGTTACCCCGGGATTTCAAGACGGCCGGCCTGCTTGCCGTGGAGCGCGACGGCGGCCATGTCTGGCGCTGGGGCCTGGGGCCGCAAACCGCGTTGGCCTTTGTCCTGTACGAGCCGCGTCGGGTACGGCTCACGCTTTGGTGCAACAACCCCGTGCCGGGCCAGACCATCGTCGTCACGGCCAACGGCAAGCAAGCGGTCTGGGAGCTGCCCGAGGCCCGACCCTGGATGGTCGGGCTGGACGACTTCTCCCTGACCTTCGACGGCGTGGTGGGCCTCAATGCGGTCGTCATCGACTACCGCCGCTTCAACCAAGCCGGGGTCGCCTTTGCCCCGGCCGATCCCACCAACTACGCCGCCGCCTTCACCGCCATCACCCTGACCACCCAGCGGCCCTGACACGTCATGCTCTTTAATTCCTACATCTTCCTCTTCGCCTTCCTGCCGCTGGCCTGGGCCGGTTTCGCCGCCCTGTGCCGCCGCGACGACCGCCGGCCGGCAAAAATCTGGATCATCCTGTGTTCGCTGGCTTTTTACGGCTGGTTCAACCCGGCTGATCTGCCGGTCATCCTCGGCTCCATCGGCGTCAACTTTGCCCTGGCCCGGGCCATCGCCGCCGGCCCGGCACGCCGCCGCGCCGTGCTCTTTGCCTGGGGCGCGGCCGCCAACACGGCGCTTTTGGCCTACTACAAGTACACCCGTTTTTTCGTCCTCGACGTGTTGGCCCCCCTGGGCCTGACCCTGCCGGCCCCGCCTATCGAGCTGCCCCTGGGCATCTCGTTTTTCACCTTCCAGCAGATCATATTCCTGCGCGACATCAAGAACGGCGCGGTCACGGACTTTCGTTTCCTCGACTACGTGTTTTGCGTCACCTTTTTCCCCCATCTCATCGCCGGCCCCATCATCAAGTACAAAAACATCCTGGCCCAGCTGGTTTCGCGGGCCTTTTTCGCCGTATCAAGCGTGACCCTGGCCTGGGGATTTTCCTGGCTGGCGCTGGGGATGGCGAAAAAGGTGCTCATCGCCGACCGGATCGCGCCGGTGGCCAACGAAGTCTTCGGCCTGGCCGCCTCGGGCGGCCCCATGGGCGCGGGGGCGGCCTGGGCCGGGACGCTGGCCTACACGTTGCAAATCTATTTCGATTTTTCCGGCTATTCCGACATGGCCATCGGGCTGGCGCTGCTGTTCAAGATCGAGTTGCCGGTCAATTTCGATTCGCCCTACAAGTCGCGCTCCATCGTGGAGTTCTGGCGGCGCTGGCACATCACGTTGTCCTGGTTCTTGCGCGAGTGTCTCTACATTCCCTTTGGCGGCAATCGAAAGGGGCCGTTTCGCCAGTACGTCAACCTGCTGGCCACCATGTTGCTCGGCGGCTTGTGGCACGGCGCGGGCTACGGCTTCGTGCTGTGGGGCGGCCTGCATGGGCTGGCCCTGGCCGCGACCCACGCTTACGGCCGTTTTCGGGGATCAGCCCGACCGCTGCCGGCCTGGCTGGCGGTTGGCGGCACGTTCACGCTGACGCTTTTGGCTTGGGTGCTCTTTCGGGCCGACACCCTGGGCGCGGCCGGCCAGGTGTACGCGGCGCTTTGCGGCGCCGGCGCGGGGGGCGGTCCGGTGTATGGCTGGCCGCTATGGGGCGGCTTGACGGTCTGCGCCGGGCTGGCGTTTTTCGCGCCCAACACCCAACAAATCCTGGCGGCGACCCGGCCGCGCATCGAGGCGTTTTTGTCGCCCGGAGAAGCGCCCGCGCCCGGCTGGCTGTCCTGGCGTCCCACGACGGCCTGGGCCGTGATGCTGGCGCTGCTCTTTCTGGCGATCGTGACGCAGCTGTCGAACGCGACGGATTTCTTGTATTTTCAGTTTTAGGAGAGAAGGATGCTCCCTTTAACGTCGCTTGCCGGCCGCTCGTAACGGCGGGCAAGCGCAGGCAGGAGAAACCTAGCCCCCTGTTCGACCGACCGTCCCCCGCCTTAGCGCATCCGGTTGACGCCCCGCCCCATTCCAGCGCAATACTGCACCCATGAAACACCTCGTCGCCGCCATCGCCCTGTCCTGTCTCACGCTCTTGGCCGCCTGCTCCCTTGGCGGGCCTTCGGACGCCGAGGTGGAGCTAGCTTTCCGCTCCGCCATCCAGCGCAACGACATCTTCGGCCTGCTCAGCAACACCGTGACCATTGAGCGTTTCGTGGTCGACAAGAAAGAACGCAAGGCCGACGGCGTCTACGAAGCCACGGTCACCATCGTGTCCTCGGCCGCGTTGGGGCCGCTGTCCGTGGGCGGGGCCAGACAGACCACGCTGCGCCTCAAAAAGATCGACGACCGGTGGGTGGTCCTGCAGTAAGCATCGGCGGCGCAAGCCTTGGCCGGTTTTCTTTGAGCCGGGGACCATGGCCGAAACGCCCTATCCGAGACCAGCCTTAGCCCCGGGAGCTGCGGCAAAAGAACACGGCGTTCGCCGGGACGATTCCGAGTATTTTCCTCCCTCTTGACGCACATGCAAATTGTATATACAAATAGACATGAAAATCGAGTACGACCCCAACAAGCGCGACGCGACCTTGGAAGCGCGGGGGTTGGACTTCGAGGACATACGGCACGTCTTGGCCGGCGACACGTTGATCGTGCAGCAGGATACGCGCAATCCCTACCCCGAGGCGCGATTCAACGCCCTGGGGATGCTGCAAGAACAATTGGTGCATTTCACGTTTTGCCTGCGCGGCGAGGCTATACGCGTCATATCCATGCGCCCGGCCAGTCGCAAGGAGAAGGCCTCTTATGAAAAACAAAGAACAGATCGTTAGCAAAAGCTTAGACACTTTAGCCAATGAGCCGGTCAAGTCCGACCTGGAACGGGCAAGCCGTTTTACGGATGCAGAAATCGAGGCCATGGCGCGGGAAGACGGCACCGAGGACTTTGATTTTGCCAAGGCAAAATTCGCCAATATCGAGGACATCGCGGCGCTCATGAAGCAGAAACAGCCCAAGCAGGCCATCAGCATTCGTCTGGATGCCGAGGTCTTGGCTTGGTATAGAAGCCAAGGCCGAGGCTATCAAACGCTCATCGGAGAATTGCTCACGGCATACATGCAAAGCCAAGTGGCCAGCCCGCCCAAGGCCGAAAAGACTCCGGGAACCAAGGCCCAAGCCGTGCATATCCCCAAAAGCCGCTTAACCAAGGCCGCTTGCCCAAAGTGAACCCAAAGGCCCCGGTCCGCTCGCCGGGGCTTTCCGCGTTGGTCCTTGCTCCAGTCGCCGCTACTTGCCCCCCCCCCCCCCCCCCCCCCCCCCCCCCCCAAAAAAACCCCCCCCCCCCCCCCCGGGGCGGGCGCGTGCCG